>JBCBHD010000058.1:0-12968 GCA_038526115.1 Pseudomonadota bacterium
ATATTTTTGAGTTCTGTTTGAGACATGTCGCGCTAGATGGTCCCCGGTTGCGGGGAGGGCAAGCGCTAATCCTCTGGCAGAAATTCTCCGGTCTCTTCATCAAGTGAATAGAGCACGCCTTCCATGATGGAAAAATGCGCACCGCGCAGCTTGAGGGTGCCGGACTGTTCTTTCTCCGCGAGCCATGGAAAGGTGCGCAGATTGGCTAGGCTCTGACGGATGGCGGCAAACTCCATGGCCATTTCGGCCTTGCGCCCCTCAATGCCGTGCTTTTCAGCGACAGGTTTGCGAGCTTCGCTCAGCAAGTTGATCCAGTTGGCGACGAAGCCACCTTCACCATGCGCTGCGGAATCGAAGCTTTGCGTCAGTGCAGCTTTGCAGCCGCCGCAGCGGCCATGCCCCATAACCACAATCTGCTTCACCTCCAGCATTTGAACCGCAAACTCGACAGCGGCCGAAACACCATGGAGGCCAGGAGTTGTCTCAAAAGGGGGAACTAGAGCGGCAACGTTGCGAACAACAAAGATGTCACCGGGGTCGACATCGAAAATCTGTGCTGGATCAACCCGGCTATCGCTGCATCCGATGATCATCAACTTCGGGTGCTGGCCTTCGATTGCCGTTTCTTCGAACCGTGCCTTCTGTCTTGGGTATGTGTCTTCGCGAAAGCGGCGATAGCCCTTCAGCAGCTCGGTGAACTCCGGCATCTGTTCCTCCCCAAGGGCGGAGGAGCGCCGATCCTAAAAACGCTCCCCGCGGATCACTTCGACATCCCACATCGTAAGGATGAATCCAAATTTCGTAAGCATGGGAGCGATCGTCTCGGCAAGCGCTTGCGCCTTGTCTTCCGCAGCTATTGTGAGGACAAAGACCTTGTCGGTGCCCATCACGCGTTCTTCGCGCCATTTCCCATCACGGCCTTTGCCTTCGGTCACCGGCACGATAGTCCACCCAGTGATACCGGCCGCGTCGATTGCATCGGTTACGCGCTTTTGCAATGCCTTGTCCGCAAGGATTTCGATCCGCTTGCGGATGACTGTCTCAATCATGGTCCCACTCCCGTGCCGCCCGTCAGATAGGCGGAAAACGCACTGATGATGCCGATATTGATCAGCACGTTAAAGGGGAAAGTGATGCTGAGTGACATGGTAAGGTAAATGCCAGGATCCGCTTCCGGCAAAGCGAGCCTCATGGCCGCCGGTACTGCAATATAGCTGGCGCTTGCACACAGCACACCCAGCGCCGCAGCTGAGCCAGCATCCAGTCCAACGCCAACACCCAGCGCGGTCCCCACGGCACCGTTCACGATCGGAAGGAATATCGCGATCGCTGTCAGTCGCCAGGTCACTGCGCGTGCATCCATCATCCGTCGAGCTGCAATCAGCCCCATGTCCAACAGGAACAGACATAGGACGCCCTTGAAACCGGCTTCGAAGAATGGGCTGACTTCAGCGAATCCGTTTTCTCCTGCAGCCATTCCAATAGCGAATGCGCCAAGGAGCAATACAATAGACGAGTTTGTGAAGACCTCGTGCAACATCTCTCCTGTGCTCTGGGCTCCATCTTCCTTGCTGCCCAGGCCCCGAGCCAGTAGCAATCCGCTGAGGATGGCCGGCGCTTCCATCGCTGCCATCACAGCAACCATGAAACCGCCGGGTTCGCGGGCTTGTCCCGTCAGGATTTCGACGGCAGTCACGAATGTCACAACGCTGATTGAACCGTAATGCGCTGCAACTGCACCGGAATTGATCCGGTCTAGTTTTCCAAAAGTTTTGAGCACCGCATAGGCGAAAAAGGGCAGCAAGAACCCGGCTGCTATCCCTGCGCCAAGTGCAGAGACCACAGTTCCATCAATACCTGATTTGGCGACTGCAACGCCGCCTTTGATGCCGATTGCAGCCATCAGGTAAAGGGACATCGCTTTTGCGATCGCTTCAGGAATGGCGAGATCAGAGCGGGCGAAAGCTGCCAGCAGACCTAGTACAAAGAAGAGCACCACCGGCGAAGTGAAGGTTTGAATTGCAGTTTCGAACATGGGCTGGCCCGTTAACGATCCCTTTGTTGCATGAAAAGCAAAAGGGCATGCGCCGATTTTGTTCCTCCACACACTGTTTCGATGGGGCCATATGCTTGCCGTTGGCGCTACGGAAGCCTAAGTGGGCGGGCATGAACGATCTCGCGAATACTCCTCAACCTGAGCCCAAGGCCGAGCGTCCTGCGCGCCAGCGCAAGCCCGACTGGATCCGTGTCCGTGCGCCAGTGAGTGAAGGCTATCACGAAACGCGGCGGCTAATGCGAGAGCTGAACCTTAACACGGTGTGTGAAGAGGCAGCATGCCCGAACATCGGGGAGTGCTGGACCAAGAAACACGCGACTGTGATGATCCTTGGTGATGTGTGCACGCGTGCCTGTGCGTTTTGCAATGTAAAGACAGGCATGCCTCGTGCAGTCGATCCAATGGAGCCGGATAACACGGCAATCGCGGCTGCGAAGATGGGCCTTGAGCACATCGTGATCACCAGCGTCGATCGCGATGACCTTCCTGATGGCGGAGCAGGGCAGTTCGTTAAGGTGATCGAGGCTTTACGCCGGAACACGCCTGACACCACAATCGAGATCCTCACCCCCGATTTCCGTGGCAAAATGCGGCCTGCGGTTGAGGCAATTTGTGAAGCGGGGCCAGATGTTTACAACCACAATCTGGAAACTGTTCCGCGACTTTATCCCACGATCCGTCCGGGAGCCAGGTACTATGCGTCTTTGCGCCTTCTCGAAGAGGTAAAGGCGCACAACCCGCTGATATTCACCAAGTCGGGTATCATGCTGGGGCTGGGCGAGCAGCGGCTCGAAGTTCATCAAGTGATGGATGACATGCGCAGCGCAGAGGTGGATTTCATCACAATGGGCCAGTACCTTCAGCCAACGCCCAAGCATGCAGCTGTTGAAGAGTTTGTTACGCCCAAGGCTTTCGATGCCTATGGAGCCATCGCTCGAGCAAAAGGTTTCCTCCAAGTTGCCTCAAGCCCGCTAACGCGGTCGAGCTATCACGCGGGCGATGATTTCGCTGTGATGAGAGCGGCACGGGAGGAAAAGCTGCGCAAGCGGGATCGTTTGGACGCCTGATGCCAGGAATTCGCGAAACCCGAAGGTTGCCTTACAGCGCCGAACAGATGTTCGACCTGGTGGCTGATGTCGGGCGCTATGCAGAATTCCTGCCCTGGGTTATCGCGACCCGCGTACGGTCAAATACCGAGACCGAAATGGTCGCGGATATGGTCGTGGGTTTCAAAGCTATTCGTGAGAGCTTCACTTCACGAGTTGCCAAGGATCGCGCAAAATCGATTGCGGTCCACTATGTTGATGGGCCGCTCAGCGACCTCGACAATGTCTGGACGTTTCGGGCGATCGATCCGAGCACCTGCGAGATCGATTTTTGTGTTGATTTCACATTCAAAAACCGGATCTTTGAACGTCTCGCCGGACAGTATTTTGATCGTGCATTCCGGCGGATGGTGGAGGCTTTTGAGAAACGTGCGGCGGAACTTTACGGCAGCAACAGCTCCAGCGCACAAATCGTGGCCTGATAGCGTATTTCGGCGCGGGTTCCATCGCCGAATTGCTTGAGTTCCCCCTCCGGCTCCCCGGTTGAATTGCGAATACAGCGAGCGAAGACGACCGTTCCGACAGGTTTTAACTGCGTGCCGCCGCCAGGGCCTGCAATTCCGCTGATCGCAACAGCGACATCAGCATTGGATTTCTCAAGCGCGCCCTGTGCCATGGCCCAGACACACGCAATCGAGACCGCTCCGAAGGTTTCAATGATATCCTGGGGGACATCGAGCGATTCCATCTTGGATTCGTTCGAGTAAGTCACAAAACCGCGATCAAGCACCGCGGATGATCCGGCAATCTCGGTGATGGCTGCCGCAACCAGCCCGCCGGTGCAGCTTTCGGCTACCGCTATCTTGCGACCGGCCTTGGCATTCTCTTCAACAACATTGGCAGCGAGGTTGATGATGTCGTCAGGAAGAAGAGCATTAGACATGATCACTGGCCGGATGATGGCGTAGCCGCTCTGGCGTTTGCCTTACACAATTCCGGGTTTTTCAGGTCCGATTGCTCAGCGATAAAGGTTATCAGGCCCGAAACATTCTCGACTGGCAATGGGCTCATCAATTCCATGGCCCGCTCGATCTTGCCGCACGTATCAGGCTTGATCTCTTCGCCGATTTTTTGCGTCACAATCGCATCCACGAAGGGGCGAAGAGACGATTCTGGAAGGCTTGATATCAGGCCCAGCATTTGATCATCGCTGTTGCCGCCCTCTGATTTTGCCATGAACACCTGAAGCAAACGAAAAGCGCCCGGCCAAGCTGCATCCTGTTTTTGACGGAAGCCGTCAACAAAATCTGCGCCGCCGGTTGCCATGAAACCGTTATCAGCAAATTCACCTGCGCAGGACGTGCGCGCAGCGTCATAAGCCAGAGGCATCGCGTAAACGATAGCGTCATTCAGATCATCCGGAGCCACGCAAGCCGATTGGGCATGGGCGGTCTGGCTACTGGTCAAAGCCGCTGCCGCAAGAATGGCTGCTACAGAGTGTTTCATTAGAATTCGTCCTTTTTCATGAGCCCGACCATCGCCTGCGCCGCAATACCTTCTCCACGACCTGTGAAGCCGAGCCTTTCGGTCGTGGTTGCTTTTATACTGACAGCGTCCTCCGCCAGATTTGTGAGACGAGCGACTTCATCTCGCATTGCAGGGCGGTGAGGACCAATTTTCGGTGCTTCGCAGATGAGTGTGAGGTCAATGTTGCCGATGACGTAACCCGCTTCATCAGCGAGTTTGGCAGCATGCTCCAGAAACTGCCCAGATCGTGCGCCTGACCATTGCGGGTCGCTCGGTGGGAAATGTGTTCCAATGTCTCCGTTCCCGATTGCACCCAGGATTGCATCGGTGATCGCGTGGAGTGCAACATCTGCATCGGAATGACCTGCGAGGCCATGGGTATGCTCAAGCTTGATCCCGCAAAGCCAAAGCTCTTCACCTTCGACAAGGCGATGCACATCAAAACCTTGGCCGACGCGAAATGCTGGCGTTGTGGCTGAGTCCAACAAATCCTCCGCAAATGTGATTTTCTTTAGGCGTTCATCACCTTCAACCAGTGCGACTGAACAATTGCTGGCTGACAGAACTTGGGCATCGTCGCCAGCGTCGGGTACTCCGGGCCAGTTGCGATGTGCTGAGAGGATTTCTGCAAAGCGGAATGCCTGCGGCGTCTGAACGCGCCGCAAGATTTCTCGATCGGCTTTGCCAGTCATCGTGGCATCCGCCCCGGCAACAGCAAGGCTATCGACTACCGGGAGGGTTGGGATCGCACCCGGGTGCCTATCGAGTGCCGTCAGAAGGCGCTCTATCACCTCGATCGGCAAAATTGGTCTGGCTGCGTCGTGGATCAGCACATGCTCCGACTGCGCATCAACCAAAGCCTCCAGCCCGTTGCGCACAGAGGCCTGGCGGGTTTCGCCTCCCTCAGCAAGGATCGCTTCATTGAGCCCAGCGAGGGCTTCGCGCGCAAAGTCACGCGCATCTGGACTGATCACGACAATGATTGGTGCTGCTCCGGCCTCAATCAACGCTTCAACTGAATAGCGCAGCACCGGCTTGCCTTTGAGCATACGAAACTGCTTCGGCGTCTCACCGCCAACGCGCAATCCTTTGCCTGCGGCGACAACAATTGCTGCAAATGAGGGAAGGGGAGCATCGCTCGACATCGGAAGCAGCGCTTAGGGTCTGGACGGATTTTGCGCAATCCACTATGCGCTGCACAATATTTAAGCATCCCCAGACATGACGACACTTCCCACCCCTCCGGCCCTCAAGCCGATCCAGATCGGTCCTGTGACGATTGATGAACCGGTGCTGCTCGCCCCGATGACGGGCGTCACCGACATGCCGTTCCGCACTCTCGTGCGTCGCTATGGATCGGGGCTCAATGTAACTGAGATGATTGCCAGCGAGGCTGCGATCCGGGAGACGCGGCAATCGGTACAGAAGGCCGAGTGGGATAAAACCGAAGAACCCGTCTCAATGCAGCTCGTTGGTTGCGATCCTGTGAGCATGGGCGAAGCGGCAAAGCTTCAGGAAGGCAATGGCGCCGCGATAATCGATATCAATTTCGGTTGCCCGGTGCGCAAGGTGGTGGGTCAACTCGCTGGCAGCGCCCTGATGCGCGAAGTACCGCTGGCCACCAAACTGATGGAAGCAACGGTCAAAGCGGTGAAGGTGCCGGTGACGGTCAAGATGCGGATGGGTTGGGACCACGCCAGTCTCAATGCTCCGGAAATGGCTCGTATTGCCGAAGATCTCGGTGTGAAAATGATCACCGTCCACGGCCGCACCCGCAACCAGATGTACAAGGGCAGCGCGGATTGGTCGTTTATCCGACAAGTGAAAGATGCCGTTTCCATTCCTGTGATCGTGAATGGTGATATCTGCGGTATTGAAGATGCTGCGAAGGCGCTCGAACAGTCTGGTGCGGATGGCCTGATGATTGGCCGCGGTGCCTATGGCAAACCCTGGTTGCTTGGTCAGGTTATGCATTGGTGGCGCACAGGAGAGAGCATCCCTACGCCCAGCTTTGACGAGCAATATGCCACGCTTGTGGAACATTATGACCGGATGCTGGATCACTATGGCCGCGATGTCGGCACGAAAATCGCCCGCAAGCACTTGGGGTGGTATACCAAGGGCATGCATGGATCGGCTGAGTTCCGAAACAAGGCGAACTTCATCGATGATCCCGATGAAGTCCTTGGCGAAATTGAACGTTTCTACGAGCCATTTCTCCACCGCCGGGCCGCATGAGCGTACAATCACGAGGCGTGTCTTCGGAGAGTTCATCGCTTTCCCAAAAGGGAGGGGCTGCAGATGGTTTGCGGCCTAGCGCAGCCACTCAGATAAACGCGCTGATCTTCGCGCTGCTGCTGGTTGATGATCAGACGAGAATTGTCGAATGCAACCACGCAGCTGAAAACCTTTTTGGGACAGGCGCGAAGCGGTTGGTCGGCAAGTCCCTTCTGGATGTTGCAGGACCGCTTGGAAAACGGGTGGAAGAGCGATTTGCCGAACCTGATGCAGCCTTTGTCGCGCGCGATCTTTTCATTGCGATCGATGGAGAAGAGCGGCGCGTGAACCTTACTGCCTCGCCGCTTCCAGGCCAGGCAGGATGGCGTGTCGTCACGTTCTCTGAGATAGGCCATGAAGAGAATGCCGACGAGGGCGAAGCTTCATCTACACTCGGTGCGCCGTCTATTCTAGCGCATGAGATCAAGAATCCCTTGTCAGCCATCCGTGGGGCTGGACAGTTGGTCGCCCGCAAACTGCCGCACAAGGACAAGAAGCTTGCGCGGATGATTACCGATGAAGTGGACCGCATTGCCCGTTTGATCGACCGGATGCAGCAACTGGGGAGCACTCGAACCGAGCCTTCCGCACCCTGCAATCCGCACGAAGCAATCCGATCTGCCATCGCAACAGTCCGGGCGGGCAGCGCTGATCCCGTTGAGATTTTTGAGGAGTTCGATCCCTCTCTCCCTCCGGTCCTCGCCAACCGAGATGCTCTAGAGCAGGTATTGATCAATCTGGTTTCCAACGCGCGAGACGCCGCTCAGGGCAATTCTCGGCCACAAGTTACTGTTCAGACGCGGTTTGTCAGCGGGTTGGCTTTCAGTGCGATCAGGCTGGGTCGCATGGTGCGGCTGCCAATCGAAATCACCGTCAGCGACAATGGTGCGGGCGTAGATCCGGCCATTCGTGATCATGTGTTTGAACCCTTTGTTTCGTCGAAGCAATCAGGGCAGGGGCTCGGGCTCGCGCTGGTCCGCAAATTGGTAAGGGATATGGACGGCAGTATTAGTCACGAGCGCGACACGCGCTCGGATCTCACGCATTTCCGGTTGCATCTTCCGCTTGCTGCCAAGGAAAAATCACGATGACCGGCTCAGTCTTGCTTGTTGAAGATGACGCTGCAATCGCAACGGTCATAACCGCGGCGTTGGAAGACGAAGGCTTTACGATCGAGCGATGCAGCAGCATTGTCGCGAGGGATGCCATCCTTGCGGCTCGCACTTTTGACGTGATGCTGACCGACGTAATGCTGGAAGATGGGGATGGGCTCGCGTCACTGGAGCATGCCCGCAGTTCTGCGCCCGATATGCCGGTGATCGTGCTTTCCGCTCAGAACACACTCGATACCGCTGTGCGAGCCAGTGATAGTGATGCTTTCGAGTATTTCCCGAAGCCGTTTGATCTGGACGAGCTGGTTCAGGCCGTGCGTCAGGCAGCTGGAGCGAAGGCTGAAGTGCCAGAAGCGCCCGCTGATCCGGAAGGTGATGGCATGCCGCTCGTGGGGCGCAGTCCTGCAATGCAGGGCGTGTACCGCATGATAACCCGCGTCTTGAGGAACGACCTCACCGTCTTGATTACTGGGGAAAGCGGGACTGGCAAAGAGCTGGTAGCGGAAGCGATCCATCAATTGGGCAGTCGTCGCACGGGACCATTTGTTGCGGTGAATACCGCCGCGATACCTGCCGATCTGATCGAGAGCGAACTGTTCGGACACGAGAAAGGGGCCTTCACCGGTGCCATCGCTCAGGCCATAGGTAAGTTCGAGCAGGCAAATGGCGGAACGCTCTTTCTCGATGAGATTGGAGATATGCCAGCGGAAGCTCAGACCCGCCTGCTTCGCGCTCTCCAATCAGGGCGTATTCGCCGCGTAGGCGGACGTCAGGAAATCGCAGTGGATGTTCGCATCGTTGCAGCGACCAATCGCGATTTGGAACCGATGATTGCTGCGGAAGCTTTCCGCGAGGATCTCTACTATCGGCTCAATGTGGTTCCGATTGAACTCCCGCCATTGCGGGATCGACGGGAAGATATCGATGTTCTGTCCCAGCACTTCCTGGTTCAGGCAGCGGAAGATGGGCTTCCCCGGCGGCAGCTTTCAGCCAGCGCCATTGCCAAGCTTGAAGCGCGAACGTGGCGCGGCAACGTGCGAGAGCTGCGCAACGTGATCTATCGACTTGCGCTTATGGCGCGAGAGGACACGATCGATGCCATAAGCCTTGAGGACATCATCGGCGAAGAGGTCGGTATTTCCGGTGAAGGTGAGAGCCTGGACGGTTTCGGCGCCGCGCTTGAAAGGTGGCTTGAGGTTGAGAAACCCTCTGCAGGTTCAGTCTATCATCGCGCTCTGGCCGCATTTGAGCTGCCATTGATAGAGCATGCTCTGGGCGAGACAGGCGGCAATCAGGTCCGCGCAGCGCGCTTGCTGGGCATCAATCGAAACACTTTGCGCAAACGGATCAGTGAGCTCGAAATTGAGCCTGATCGCTTTGCAAGAACGGTCTGACGCAGCCAGACACACTTTCGGCTTGCATATTTGCAACAGGACCGTTGTAATCGAGCAACGATGAACGAGGTTGTGGCCAATCCTGCGCGGCATCCGCCACGCCAGTCCCCACGATGGTGGCGCCAGTTCAGCGTTACAGCGCGCCGTGCGAACATTTTTATCTGGCTAGAAGTGTTATGCGGTCTTGCCGTGATAGCAGCGATGGCGACGACATATTTCGCCTATTCCAGAGAACCTGACAGCGGTGAGTTGCTGCCGGCAGCCCAAGTTTCGCTCTTGCTGATGAGCACGCTTGTACCAGCGATGGCACTGCTGGTTCTGATCGGTCGGCGGCTCGCCATTAGGCGCGCTGCCGGTAGTACAGCGCGTTTGCACGTGCGCCTTGTCTTCTTCTTTTCCCTGATTGCCGCCATTCCAACGCTGCTTGTGGCCGGATTTGCGGCCTTTCTGTTCCAGTCAGGTGTCGACTTCTGGCTGTCTGACGATTCACGCGGGTTTATGGAGAACGCCAACGTTCTGGCGCAAAGCTATTATGATGAAAACCAGCGTGATGTTCAGGATGAAACCATCACAATGGCGACTGACATGCGCACCATCTTGCTCCGAGTGCCTATTGTCGACCCCGACTTTTCCGATTTGTATCTGTACCAGGCGCAGGCGAGGGAGATTACCGAAAGTATCATTCTGCAGCGGATGGACGACGACACCCTGCGTACAGCAGTCGCGCTCAATCTGCTTGAAGGGAACGATCCTCTGCCATTCAGTGAAGGGGCGCTTCCAAAACTGGATCAAGGCGAATTGGTCGTGGTTGAGGGCAGCGGTGAGCGTATCGCAGCCATAGCTCCAATCGACCGTGAGGCGGGCATCTATCTTTACAACGCGCGGACCACAGAAGAGACGATGTTCAATTCGTGGTCACGGGCGCAATCGATTGTGGCCTCATACGAATCCCTCACACGCGACGCCCGCACATTGCAGCTTCGTTTCAACATCGCATTGGTTGCGGTCAGCCTGCTTTTGGTCGGGATTGCTGTGTGGTTCGCGTTGCGGTTTGCGGATCGTCAGGTTGAACCGCTGACTGATCTGGTTGGCGCGGCAAGATCAGTGGGGCAGGGTAACTTTTCGCTTCGCGTGGAGGGGCGAACCGGGGCCGATGAAATCGGTTTGCTCAACCGGGCGTTTAACCGGATGACCGCACAGCTTGAAAAACAGACCGACGATCTGGTCACAGCGAACCGCCAGCTCGATGATCGACGGGCGTTCACAGAAGCGGTTCTGGAATCCGTTACCGCCGGCGTCATTTCAGTCGATGAGGAAAGCCGGGTAACACTCATGAACGGTTCGGCTCAGGCCTTGCTGGCTGATGGTGATGCGCTGGATCTAGTTGGACACTCGCTGAGCGAGCTCTCTCCTGAAATCTGTCAGATGCTCCGTGATGAAAAAGAACGGGCGATTGTCAGTCACGCCAAAGGGGCTGAGCTTTTGACGCTCGCTGTGAAAGTTGCGCCCGGTAGCAGCGGCCATGTGATCACTTTTGAAGATATCACTCGTCAACTGCTTGATCAGCGCCAGGCAGCATGGTCCGATGTAGCGCGCCGCATTGCGCACGAAATCAAGAACCCTCTTACCCCCATCCAGCTTGCTACAGAGCGGCTTAAACGTCGGTATCGTAAGCAGATCGAAATCGAAGATGGCGAGCTGTTTGATGAATTGACAAGCACGATTGTCCGTCAGGTCGGAGATCTGCGCAAAATGGTGGACGAGTTCTCCTCTTTTGCCCGCCTGCCCAAGCCGGTTTTCCGGATGGAGGACGCAGTCGATCTGGTTCGTCAGTCTGTGTTCCTCCAGGAAGTCGCGCATTCAGGGATTGAGTTTAAGGTCTCTGCTGACGCGCTAGACGATCGGATGATGAGCTGTGATCGTCATCAGCTAGGGCAAGCGATGACCAATGTTCTCAAGAACGCCGTCGAAGCTGTTGAAGCCCGCGCTGCCGAAGCATTAGGCGAATATGCTGGCCAGATATCCGTTGCCATGGTTCCGGATGGCGACCTCGTCACAATCACAGTGGAGGACAATGGAATTGGCCTCCAGATGGAGCGAGAACGCCTGACTGAACCTTATGTCACGACCCGCGAGAAAGGGACAGGTCTCGGGCTTGCGATCGTCAACAAAATTGTCGACGAACATGGCGGCGACATGAGCTTTGCCACCAGCGAAAGCGGCGGCACCAAAGTCATTCTGCGGTTTGCGCGTAACCCCGAGATTACTGATGCCGAACCCAGCTGATACCCCTACGATGAAGCCCCCAAGGAGAAGCGCATGGCGCTCGAAATCCTGATAGTCGATGATGAACGCGATATCCGCGAACTGGTCGCCGGTGTGCTCGGCGATGAAGGTTACGAATGTCGAACAGCTGCGGACAGTACGGGTGCGCTTGCGGCGATAGATGAGCGGCGTCCGAGCCTCGTCTTGCTTGATGTTTGGCTCCACGGGAGCGAAATGGACGGTCTCGAACTGCTGGATGCCATCAAGCAGCGCGAACCGGATCTCCCTGTCATCATCTTCTCCGGTCACGGCAACATAGACACTGCTGTCGCCGCAGTGGGTCGCGGAGCAATGGACTTTATTGAAAAGCCGTTTGAAGCGGAGCGTCTTTTGCTGCTGGTTGAACGGGCGACCGAAACTGAACGTTTGCGCCGTGAAAACACGCGTTTGCGCGAAGGCAATTGGGGAAGCACCGAATTCACCGGTAATTCCCCGGCGATCAACTCAGTACGGGCAACACTTAAGCGCGTGGCAAACACGGGAAGCCGGGTTCTGATTTCCGGGCCTCCGGGTGCTGGCAAGGAAGTGGCCGCGCGCTTGCTGCATGCCTGGAGCACGCGTGCGGATGCAGCGTTTGTCACCGTGAATTCAGCGCGGATTACTCCAGAGCGGTTTGAGCAGGAATTGTTCGGAGAAGAAGCTGACGGAAAGCAGGTTCGCCCAGGGCTATTGGAAATGGCGGATGGAGGCACGCTCTATCTGGATGAAGTTGCGGATATGCCGCTGCATACCCAAGCGCGCATTTTACGCGTGCTAACAGAGCAGAGTTTCGTCCGGGTCGGTGGCACTCGTCAGATCGGTGTGGATGTGCGGGTAGTCTCTTCGAGTTCACGCGATCTCACAGAAGAAATGGAAGAAAAGCGTTTTCGTGAAGATCTTTTCTACCGGTTGAATGTTGTTCCCGTCTCGATTCCATCTTTGGCTGATCGACGGGATGATATTCCTTCGCTCGCGGAACATTTTTTCACTCGGTATTCGACCGACCAAGGCATCGCACCGCCGGAGATTTCCGAAGAAGCGATGGCAGCGCTCCAATCATATGATTGGCCAGGCAATGTCCGCCAGCTGCGCAATGTCGTGGAACGAACGATCATCATGACCCCGCGCGAGCGGCTCGAGACGGTGGAGCCGGATATGCTTCCTAGCGAGATAACCGGTGGACGTCTGGCAGCCTCAGGTCAGGGGCTCTCCGCCATGATGGGCGTACCTCTCCGTGAAGCCAGAGAGAGTT
>JBCBHD010000059.1:0-12709 GCA_038526115.1 Pseudomonadota bacterium
TCATAGCCGACCCGCCCGAGCCAGCGCAGTGCAGCATCGGTCAGATCCAGGGTGAGAATCGGGTTGCGCGTGCTTGAAACAATCTGACCGAAAGATGACGTAAGCGACAAGCTATACGAATTGTTGCGTCAAAACGACGCGAGCTATATTTTTCGGAAAGTCGAGCGCTCGGCTTGTTTCGGAGGTTAACGCGGGCCTGTGGGATTCCCGCAACACCGGCTCGAAAAGTGCCGGTTTCATGAACCCCGCATTTACATCAATCCCTCTCCGTTGCAGACATTTGGCACCGCAGGGGCTTTGTCGCGCATCCATGAGGGATGTTCTCGTTCGCAAAAGGGGTAATTTTGCGTCTGAAGAACAAGGGTTGGTCGCGACCAAGGTTCCGGTTGTCGCAACTGGAGTGATCATGAAAAAGTTTCACAGCAATTCAATGAAGGCCCTGGCCTTCTCGGCATCGGCGATTGCCTTTGTCGTAGCCGGTCCTGTCTACGCGCAGGACGAAGGTCAGGAGGAAGGTGAAGAGGAAGAGGAGCAGGCGGAAGTCACGACCGATGCTTCCGGTTCATCAGGCCAGCAGGGCGGTGGCATCACCGTTACTGGTTCGCGTATTGTCCGCGACACCTACAGCTCAATCTCGCCGCTTCAGGTTCTCAGCACCGAAAACCAACAGGCTGTTGGTGCCTTTGACCCAGCACAGATTCTTCAGCGTTCGGAAGCGGCCGCTGGTCAGCAAATCGACGCGACCTTCCAGGGCTTCGTTCTCGACAACGGCCCGGGTTCGCAAACGGTCAACCTGCGCGGCCTCGGCGCTGACCGTACATTGCTGCTCGTCAATGGTCGTCGCCTCGCACCATCTGGTGTGGAAGGTGCTCCGGCCAACCCATCGATCAACCTGATCCCGGCATCGCTCGTCGATCGCTTCGACATCCTGACTGACGGTGCTTCGTCGGTTTACGGTTCGGACGCTGTTGCCGGTGTGATCAACGTGATCCTGCGCAAAGACTTTGACGGTCTTGAGCTTCAGGTGAACGGTGACATCAACCCACAGGGCGCTGGTGAAGACTACACCATCAGCGGTGCCTGGGGCTTCAACACTGACCGTGCCGTTTTCGGTATCGGTGCGGAATATCAGTTCCGTGATGAAGTAACCGCTCGCGACCGTGACTTCCTTCGTGGTTGTAACACGCACCTCGAAGTCGATCAGGACGGCAACCTGTTCACCACCGGCCTGCGTGACAACGCAACAGTTCAGAACCGTACGCCGGGCGTCAGCGTTTCAGAAAGCGAGTGTAAGATCGCCGGTATTTCCGGACGTATCTTCCAGCCGTTTGCACGTTTTGGTTCGGTTTACTTCCCTGCCAACGGCAACATCGCGAACTTCCCGATCGATCCGAACACGGGTCGTCCGTTCAACTTTGGTGAGTCGACCGATGCTTTCGGTACCGATCTCGACACCAATGGCGACGGAATTCGTGATGTTGATTTCCAGAACGTCAACACCAACGCGAGTGAAGCCGAGCTTGATCGTACTTTTATCTCGCAACAGGAACTGATCAACGTCTTTGCCTATGGTGAGTACACCTTCCCAGGCGAAGCGAACATCACGCCGTTCTTCGAAGCACAATACACGCGTGCAGAGATTTCGGCTCCGGGTGCTGGCCTTCCGCAGATCTTCCCATCTGTTCCGGCTGGTAACCAGTTCAACCCATGTAACTTTACGACCAACGCGAACGGTGTCGATTGCCGTTCGGTCGATAACGCTCTGCTTGGCTTGACCAACGGTGTTGCACCGGCTCTTTCGACCGGGTTCGACCTGCCAACCGTTCCAATTACCTCGATCGTAGGCGACCGTAACAACTTCATGGTCGAACAAGAGCAGTATCGCGGCGTGCTTGGTGTGCGCGGTGACTTGCCGTTCATCGGTTCGACATGGACGTTCGAATTGGCCGGTACGTATTCGCGTTCGGAAGGTACTTCGTCACGTGATGGTATTCGTGAAGACCGTCTCGCACTGGCACTGGGCATTGACCCGACCGCAGACTTCGATGGCGACGGCATCGTCGATAACGATGGTGACGGTATTGCCGACGATTACGACAACGGCGTCGACATCTTTAACGGCAACCCGCTGTTTGTCGGCGAGTGTAACGCTGCAGGCCTCGCTAACCCTGGTCTCGCTGCACCAGACTTGGTCGCCGGTTGTGTTCCGGTGAACCTGTTCGCACCAAGCGTGCTCACGGGTGCTCAGGGCGATTTCGCTACTCAGGCCGAACGTGACTACGTGTTCGATCAGCGTACCTTTGACACCAGCTACGAGCAGATCCTGCTTTCAGCTTTTGTCACCGGCGACCTGTTCGAGCTTCCAGCTGGTCCAGTAGGCGTAGTGCTTGGTGCTGAATGGCGTCAGGATACGATCGATTCAGAGCCTGCGTTTACCGCATCGAACGGCCTGTTCTTCGGCTTCTTCTCCGATGGCGGTGCCAGCGGTTCGAAGTGGATCCGTGAACTCTACGGCGAAGTCGACATTCCTCTGATGGCTGGTCAGCCTTGGGTCGAAGAACTCACTGTGGCGGCCGCTGGTCGTATCACCGATGAAGAGTTCTACGGCACCAACGCAACCTACTCGATCAAGGGTGGCTGGCGTCCGATCCCATCGCTGCTTTTCAAGATCAGCTATGGTACATCGTTCCGCGCTCCGAACCTGCGTGAGAACTTCCTGCGCAGCCAGTCGGGCTTCCTCAACCTGTTCGATCCATGCGCCGTTCCAGATGATGCTTTTGTCGCTGGTGCCTATGACGCAACGCTCGATCAGCGTGATCAGTTCGTTCTCGACAACTGCATCCGTGAAGGTCGTGACCCGACATCTGTTGGTATCGATGCTGAAGGCATCAACACCTTCCAGACAGTCAGCGGTGAAGTTGTTTCCGGCGGTAGCTTGAACATCGATCCGGAAACGTCGCGGTCGATCACCACCGGTTTCGCTTTCGAAGAAACCTTCGGTGACGGTTTCGATGTCGCGTTGAACTTCAACTACTACGACATCAAGCTGAAGGACTCGATCATTGAGCCGAACGCACAGTTCATCATCAATGATTGCTACACCCGTGATGATGGCACTCGCAGCCAGTTCTGCGACAACATCAACGTTTCGGTTATTGATCGTCAGTTGATCAGTGGGGTCTTCCAGGGCTTCATCAACCTCGATCAGGAATCGGTCCGCGGTATCGACATCAACACAACCTTCTCGAAGGACGTGACGATCGGTAACGATGTGTTCGGTCTCCAGCTCAACGTTGTGGCCAACCACCTCATCGAGCGTTCGAACCTTTTCACCAACGATGACGGTTCGATCTCCGAAGCAGACTTCGCTGGTGAGTTCGGTTTCCCAAGCTGGACAGGCCGTGCGACTTTCAACGTCGACTACAACGATTTCCGTTTCACCTGGCAGACACGCTACATTGGCGAAGTTGAGCAGGATGCAGCCGGTATTGATGAATTCGATGATGCCTTCGGTAACCTTGGCACTGGCTTCCTGAGCGACACTTGCTTGGGTGACGGTACCGCCAACGTACCGGGTGACGGTCGTTTCTGCCGCGACGTTGGCTTTGCCGACGAGTGGTTCGAGCACACCGCATCGATCCGTTGGGACAATGGCGACTTCCGCATCATCGCGGGTGTTCGCAACATCTTCGACACCGCACCGCCACTGGTGGATTCGAACGAAGTGCTGGCCATTTCCAACACTCCGATCGGTAACGGTTACGATCTGAACGGTCGCGAGTTCTTCGGTCAGTTGCTCTACCGCTTCTAATCGAAAAACCACGCAATTAAGCCAAAAAAGGCGGCCTCTCGCACTTGCCGAGGGGCCGCTTTTTTGTTTTATTGTGCATCAGGGGAGAGCTGCCGAGGAGGACGCGCGGCTCGCACCATCGTCGCATCATCTAATCAAAAGAGTCGTGATTATGAAATTATTGAAAGCACCGCTGATGGCCGCAATGGTCGGTGTCAGTGTCCTCGGCCTCAGTGTTGCCGCACCCACAGAAACGCAGGCGCAAGCATCAGTGCCAATCGATGTCTGGGCGCTGCGTAACGTTGTGAACTCGGTTGACGTCTCGCCCGACGGCAAGCACCTGCTCGTGCTGAAAGTGGAAAGCCGCGAAGGCGAGTATCTTCTCGAGATCTACAAAACCGATGATCTTTCGAAACCGTATCGCCGCCTGAACGCGGATCCGATGGAGATCACCAACGCCCGTTGGGTGAGTGATAACATCATCTTTGGCGGTGCGTGGGAGGTAAAGCGCAAATCGGTGAAACGTCAGGAGCAGGATGTCCGCAACTACGCCTCCTACTTCTACAATCTAGAAAAGAACAAGTTTTCCCAGGTTCGCGGTCGCCTCGGCGTCGTGAATGAAATGCCGAACGAGCCAGACAAGATCCTTGTTGCCGCTGGCGAAGCCAATGGCGGTGTTGGCGGGGACCCACTGCAGGCTCTGCGCCCACGTTCGTATTACAAGCTTGATCTGCGTTCAGGTGCGCAGAGCCTCGTGCTCAAGGGTACGCGGAAATACGCGCAGGTCTTCTTCGATGATGACGCCAATCCGCGCGTCGCGATCGGACAGGACACAGACAACACGATCAAGACCTTCTTCCGCAAGCCGGGAGACAGCTCGTGGCAGCAGTTTGGCGAAGTCTACGATCAGGATGACCCCAAGAACCTCTACCGTGTGCTTGGCGGGTTCCAAGGCCTGGCTGGTATCAGCGATACCGACCCGAACATGGGTTACATGATCGAAGCGCGTAATGGCGAAGACAAAGCCGCTCTTTGGACGTTCAACTTTGAAACTGGCCAGTACGGTGAAAAGCTGTTCCAGGACAAAGACGCCGATGTCATGCGGACAGGAACTCACTCGATCCCTGGCAACAACAAGCTCGCATTCGCCGAATATCCAGGCGCCAAATGGGAACGGCACTGGTTCGATGAGGAAGAAAAGGCGCTGTACGAAGCGCTGGAGCAGCAAATTCCGTACGCTCACCAGATCCGGATCACCAGCCGTTCCTATGACGGGAACACAATGATCGTGTTCAACTCCGGCCCTCGCGATCCAGGTTCGTATTGGTTGGTGAAGGATGGCCAGATGGCCAAATTGGGCAGCCGCAATCCGCTGATCAATCCCGACCAACTCTCTGACGTGAAGTATATTCGTTATCCGGCACGGGATGGAATGACTGTGCCAGGTTACGTAACGGTGCCGAAAGGCGAGGGACCCTTCCCACTGGTCGTGCTGCCGCATGGCGGCCCGACTGTGTCGGAAGTGATCGGGTATGACGAATGGGGCCAGTTGCTTGCAAATGCGGGCTATATGGTTCTTCAGCCCGGTTACCGTTCGACCGTCGGATGGGGCAAAGAGTTCTTCGACTCAGCCTATGACGAGCATGGCGGGGCGATGCAGGACGACAAAGACGATGGCGCTCTTTATCTGATTGAGCAGGGCCTCGTCGATCCGGATCGGGTCGCAATGTTCGGCTGGTCCTATGGTGGCTATGCCGCGCTGGTCGCGTTGACGCGTGAAGACAACATCTATCAGTGCGCGATTGCCGGTGCTGCTGTGTCAGCTCCTGAAAAGTGGGCGCGGACCGTGATCAATGGACGCACGCCAAAGGCGATTGCCGATTGGTTCTGGACGCGTGGTGCCACCAGCGGCACCAATCCGGTGGCTGAAGTGGAGAAGGTCAACATTCCGTTGTTGATGGTTCACGGCGAAGTGGATCGCCGCGTGCTGTATTACCACTTCACTGACTTCAAGAACGCGATGGAGAAGGCCGGCAAGACCGATGCTCAGTACCTGACGCTTGAAGGCGCTGACCACTTCTCGAACACGCTGATGTATAACCACCAGCAGCAGTTCTACACCAAGATGCTTGATTATCTGGCCAACGATTGTGGTCCAGGCGGTCTCTAAAGACTGACAGCAATACCGTTCTTCCGCCGCTTCGACTGGCGGAGAACATCAAGAGGGCTCGCCACCACGGCGGGCCCTTTTTGTTTGGAGTGTTTTGGGACGCGAACCCGTCTGAGTCGCTGGAGGATCAGCGCGTCAGAACCGCGTGCGGGAGTGCGTATCAGCGCAGGCTTGATCCACAAGTGACACCAGTGATGAGCGTACGAGCAGCCTGTCTCAGACGTGTCTTGAGTTTGGACGCAAATAGCGCGCCACAAGAAATCTAAGCGCTTCTAGTGCTTGCGAATGCCAAGCCTGAGGTAAGTTTCGCGACCACTAGGGGCAGGGCGACATGCATAGGATGTTCTGCGGGATGCCCACGTTGCGATTCCCCCAAGGTGGGAGGCTGCCGTTTGACGCGGGCTCCTCAGTCGCTTCGGCCTCACCCATCGTCGCTTCGGCTCGCGCTATGCGATGCACTGGTCTCCAGCCTTGATCCACTTGCATTCAGCCAACAAAAAAGCCGCGGACCGAAGTCCGCGGCTCCTTTGTCTGGTAGCTTCTGCTTCGATTAGAAGCGGAAGTTCACCCCTGCAAACACCGTACGAGCTGTGTCGTAGATGGTCGGGAAGGTGTTACCGTTACCGAGTGGTGGACCTGAAGAGGTCGAAACCGGCGGCTGGGTGTTGGTGACGTTAAGGACACCGCCACGCAGCGAGATCGTGTCGTTCAACTCAGCGAAGAACGAGAGATCGATGTAGTTGATCGCCGGGAAGTTGTCGTCGATCTCAGGGTTAGCCGCAACGACTTCGTTTTCGGTTCCTGAGAAGTGACGCCATGCCACGGTTGCATCAACACCGAACAGTGTCTGCCAGGTGACCTGCATACGGTGACGATACTCTGGGTTTACCGGAGCAACGCAACCGTTGTTGAGGAAGCCGGCACACTCGATCGGGGTATCACCTGGGAACGACGCGAAGTCGAACTTGTCCAGGTAAGTCGCTGCGTAATCGAAACGCAGACCACCGATGCCATCGATGTCGGTGTTGTAGTTGATCTGAACGTCGATACCCGAGGTTTCGAGCTCAGCGATGTTGAGGTTGGTCTGTTGGAAACCAACACCCGGGATGCCAGCGATAAGCGAACCGTTCGAAGCACGTGTGATCAGATCACAGAACGTCGGGTTGCCAGTCTCAAGACACTGATCGAGTGTGGTCTGCGCTTCAATACCAGCTGCGATGAAGCCATCGACAGTGATGTTGAAGTAGTCGACCGAGATCGTCAGATCCGGGATGAACGATGGCGTGATAACCGCACCGAAGGTGTAGGTATCCGACTCTTCCGGCTCGAGGTTCGGGTTACCACCAGTCAGCGACTGGGTCTGGCCCGAAATCACGTCAGGAACGTTACCGAACTGAGCAGCCGTAACACCAGTGTTCGCGCAAGCCGCCTGCGAAGCAGTCGGGAATGCGGTCGCACATGGGTCAAAGATCTGATCGCCATTCGAGTTCGTTGCCGAGTTGAGGTTTGGCAGACCAGTGTTCTGGCCGGTGTAAAGCTCAATCACGTTTGGCGCACGAACAGCGCGCTGGAACTGACCACGCAGAGTGATGTCTTCAACAGGTGCCCAGGTCAGCTGAACACCAAAGGCGTTGGTGCTGAAGCTGTTGGACGTGTTGTTGCCCTCAGCGCTGTAATCCGAATAACGATACTGGCCCGAAAGGGTCAGTTCTTCGAAGAACGGCTTGCCGGTTACCAGTGGAATCTGGAGTTCCGAGTAGATCTCATAGACGTTGACCGAACCAGCAACCGGAAGCGTAGCGCCGCCGACACCGGTGAAGCCGCCGCCTGGAACCTGGCTGATTTCATCAGGGATCGATTCCAGAGTGTCTTCACGGTACTCAACACCCACGAGGAAGGCGATGCCTTCGTCCGAGAATGGTGAGCTGAAGCCGTATTCACCAAGGTCAGCCTGAAGGTTGGCACCGGCGACGAGCTGCGTCGTTTCACCGATGACAAGGCCAACGCCCTGAATGAAGTCCAGAGCTTCCTGAGTGACGAGGCTTTCGCCGTTCGGGCCACGCTGGAAGATGTTGTATGGCACACAACCGCCCGATGGGTCGGCGCAAACAGCGTTTCCGTCAGCGTCTTCAACAACGTTGAAAGCCTGCTGGAGGTTTTCGATGATGAAGTCGTTTGTGGAAAGCGAGCTGTCTGAAGTTTCGGAATACTGACCGAACACTTCGTAGCCCCATACGCCGTCACCGAAGTCACCGCGCAGGCCGCCTACGATACGGAACGCGCTGTTTTCCAGACGCGAGTTACGTGGGCCGCCTTCGATGTTACGGTGAGAAGCGAATGCGTTCGGGATGATGACGTCATTGGCGATATCATCGGCCGAGCAGTTGAACACCTCGGTTGCCAGGTCGATGCCTGGGGTGTTCTGGATCAGCGGGTTACCGCAGTTGATCGGGTGCACACCAAACGAAGCCGATTCAGCGATCTGAGCGTCAGAGAAGACGTCTGTATAGCTGATGTCGAGGAACGCTTCCATGTTGTCGGTGATGTCATAGTGAGCACGACCGTAGAGCGTGAAACGCTCCGAAGGACGCTGGAAGAAGTTCAGCGCACCGAAGTTGTAGGTCTGCGCTGGTCCACCAACGAACGGAACGAGCGTACCGTCTTCCTGCTGGAACACGTCATCATTGACGCCGTCACCGTTGAAGAAGTCAGCGAAGCGACGGAAGTTCGAAGAACCCACGCAGCCTGCGCCGCCGAAGCTTGTAGCCGAACCGGATTCACCGATCGTACAAGCTGAGAATGAACGGTTGTTCTGAGTAACCTGTTCACGCTTTTCATAGCTGGCGTAGATGGTGACGTTACCACGGCCGTCAGCTGTGTTGGTGCCGATCATACCGGTGGCAGTGAACTCCACACCGTCGATGATTGGCGAAGCAACTGGCTGCTGAGCGGCTGCGGTTACGTTGTTGAAGAACGTATTGCCGTTGCCGGTCTGCTGGAAGTTGCCTTGGACATCGAGCTCGATACCTTCGAAGTCACGACGCAGGATGAAGTTGGCAACACCGCCAACAGCGTCCGAACCGTACACAGCCGAAGCACCACCGGTCAGAACGTCAACACGTTCGATCAGCTGGGTCGGGATAAGGTCAAGGTTAGCCGAGGAAATGCTCGAAGAACCGTATGGCAGACGACGGCCGTCGATCAGAACCAGTGTACGGACAGAGCCGACACCGCGAAGGTTCAGAGTGGCCGTACCGGATGCACCGTTCGAAACCTCACCGGCCTGACCGGCAAATACCTGCGGCAGCTGGTTGACAAGGTCTTCGACGCGAACCGTACCCTGCGCTTTGATCTGCTCTTGCGAAACAGACAAAACCGGGCTTGCGCCTTCAAGGTTCGGGTTCACGTTCAGACGCGACCCGGTAACCAGGATTTGGTTTTCCGTTTCTTCTGCGCCTTCACCGTCGCTGGAAACGTCGGCATCCTGAGCGATGGCCGGAGCCGACGCCAGAACCAAACCGACTGCCAGCGATCCAGCGCTCAAACGGAGCTGGTTGGAAATCTTCATATGGTTTTTTACCCTCATGACTAATGTCTATCCCCCTGGGCGAAAGACACGTGGCGGGAGAATATTGGAGGCCTAAAGCGCGGGGCAGAAGGCACAACATTCACCCAGTTCATTGGGCTAAAGCGAGGCTTGAATCGCACAAATGATGCACGGATTCCGCCCAGTTAGTCCCTGATGGCGGGGTTAGGCGTCTTAACCAGTGGATGGGAAGGCATCGTCTTCATCTTCTCGAAATTGAAATCACGGTGTAGCAGCGGTGCAACACTGCTTAACAAGTGGAATTTACCATTCAAAACCCCAGAAAATCTGCGATCGTGGAGAGAGAGCGGTGTTATTGCGCAACACTTTTGATTATGTTTGCGTAACTTTTGCAGCGGCGCATTCAGGGAGAAATACGGCCATGCGTTGGATGAAGTTTTCGATTTGCAGCGTTGCAGCGCTAGGTCTCTTGGCCGGCCCCGCGATCGCGCAATCAGCGCCCGAAGATCGGCTGGAAACGCCCGAAGTCGTTAGCAAGCTGTTCGAATGCCGATCCATCCAGGACCCTACCGAGCGGCTCGCTTGCTTCGATAGAGAGGTCGCCGATGTTTTCGCCGCGCAGGAATCGAATGACCTGGTGATCGCCGAACGCGAGCAGGTGAAGGAGGCTCGGCGTGGTCTGTTTGGCTTGAACCTGCCAAAAATCAAACTTTTCAGCGGCGGCGATGAGGAAGACGATGTCTCTGAAATCTCGGCGACCCTCGCCGATGCACGAAGGCTCGGTAATGGCCGCTTCGTGTTCGAGCTGGAAGATGGGGTGCGCTGGATTCAGACGGAAAACAATATCGGTCGCAAGCGCTTCAAAGCTGGTGATACGATCGTGATCAAGAAGGCCGCGCTCGGCAGTTTCAAGGCGCGCGTGAACAACAGGTCAGCTGGCCGCGTCAAACGCTTGAATTGACGCTCTAACGGCTTAGAACCACATCAAATACGGCGGTCATCCGTTCGCCGCCGGGATCGGCCCCGAATGGCGAGGTTCCGTGATAGAGCGTTGACGGAAACAGCGCGAGCTGCCCGCGTTTGGGTTGAATTTTGGTGAGCGGCGCGAGGTCCAGAGCCAGATCAACCGGTGGACTGCCTAGCTCCAGCCAGCCTTCCTGCTTAGCATCGTCTTGAGCCGCGTCCGGAACAACCAGATACAGCGCGCTCGAAACAATCCCATTGGGGTGAATATGGGACGCATGATGCGGTCCGCCGCCGGTTAACCGCACTGACCACGACCCCTGCAATTGCCAATAGGCATCGCGATGCGCGAGCAGTGGGTGGGCTGGATCAGCGGGAGGCAGAGCCTTGCGATAGTCATCGAGAGTACGCCAGATTGCCCGTCGCAAATCAGCAAACACTTTTTCAGTGCGCTCCAGCAATCGGCCACGCGTCTGAGTGCCTCCGCGCACGCTCTGACCCAGCGGCTGGCCTGCGCCATCATGCAGCTTGCGCAGCTCTGCAATGGTTTGATCGATGAGCCGATCACTGCATTGCAGGTCGCGCATCTGGATCAGGTCTGACTGCCCATGAAGCCATTCAGCGCGTGGATTGTCTGTCAGCCTCCAGATCATGTCCAGCAGCGCCCAAGATCCGATGTCACTTGGCGCACGTGCAAGCGCCTGATTAAGCAGGTTTTCGGCCGCATCGAATTCCGCCCGCCGGATACGGTGTCTAGCTTCGTGTGTCAGACGATCGAGACTGGTGTCATCAAGGTCGGCAAAGATGGCTTCAGCGCGCTCATGATCGCCAGCGGCTCCTGCATAGACCGCCTCCAGCATGGCGAAATGCGCTTCTTCTGTGCCCGCTTTTCTAGCCGTCGCAGCAACGTCGGCCGCTTCGGCGTCGCGACCGAACCCGGCGAGTGTTTTGGCCCAGATAGCCGGAATGTTCGGGTCTTGCGGCGCCTGTTTGGCAGCAGCCGCGAAATGCGAGGCGAAATCGGCATCGCCGCGGGTATGGCGCAGTTGAGCCAGCCAACGATGCGCTTCGGTAAAGCCCGGAGCCTGCGCAATGATCTGCTCCATAATCACGATCGCGCCATCATGATCCCCCGCATGATCGAGCGCTTGCGCTTTTGCCAACCACAGCACGGGATTGCCGGGGTCAAGCTTCAAGGCGCGCTCGGCCCATTGCAAGGCTTTGGCTTCGCCGCGCTCCATTGCCACATCGGCGCGTCCCATCACCGCCTTGGGGCGGTCCGGTTCGATGCGAAGCGCCCGATCGTACCATCTCGCAGCGTTCGTGAGGTCCGCCAGCGCCCGCTCCGCATTGGCTCTGGTTGAGCAGTAATGCGAAAACTTGCTGCCTTTCTTCTCGATTTTCTTGAGAACTGAGTGCGCTTCGCGGTTTCGGCCCGTCGCGTTCAAAGCGATGGCTTGATCCACCGCATGGTCGAACTGCTTGGGCTCCAATGAAAACGCTTTGCCGAAATGCTCCGCCGCATCAACATGCCGGCCTTGCATCATCAAAACGCTGCCGCCTGCGTGCCAGAGGAAAGGCGTTTCCGGAAAAGCCTTCAGACCTTCATGAATGGCGCCCAGCGCGCCGACCAGGTCTCCCGTCTGCGAGGCCGCCGACGCCTTTTGATACCAATCCTCTGCCGAAAAGCCGATCATGCCTGCGTCGCTCCCATTCGAGCGTGTTAGCGATCCCGCGCTGCGCAGGGCAAGCGTCTGAATCGGAGTAAAGTCAGTTTGACTGCCTGATTTGCCCATTGATTTGGAGCGCTGGCTCCCATAGGCGAGTGGCAAATAGCAACGTTTACGTAAACGAGAGGATCACCCACATGGCTACAGCCTATATTGTCGATGCCGTTCGCACCGCAGGAGGCCGCAGAGGCGGTCGTCTTGCTGGTGTTCACCCGGTCGATCTGCTTGCCAAATCGCTCGATGCGATTGTCGAGCGCAGCGGTATCGATCCCAGCGCGGTTGACGATGTGGTGACAGGCTGCGTGAGCCAGGCGGGCGAACAGGCCATGCAGGTCGGGCGCATGGGCGTGCTGGCGTCGAAGAAACTTCCGCAATCCACTCCTGCTGTGACCATCGATCGCCAGTGTGGCTCTTCGCAACAGGCGATCCAGTTCGCGGCGCAGGCCGTGATGAGCGGTACTCAGGATGTGGTCATCGCCAGCGGTGTCGAAAGCATGACCCGCGTACCG
>JBCBHD010000060.1:0-12653 GCA_038526115.1 Pseudomonadota bacterium
GACATACGCCTATGGCCGATACGGCAGCAATCGCTGCGTCAGGAATGGACGAAGTTACCGCGCATCACATCAAACTTGCGGCGCCAAAACGCATTCTGGCGCTCGGCGGAAACATCTTGCCGCTAATTGGGCATGACTTGCCGAAAGACCCTCAATCTTTACGTGAAATCAACTTAGTTAATCCACCTATGCCGCTTCTGGTGAGCAAGGCACTCGACAGCATGATGGCGATGCCTCAGCTCAAGGCCCGATTTTGGCGGAGATGGATTGAATGGTCGGCCGAACGATAACGATAATGAAAACTTGCGTCCGACCCGCACTGGTCGCTCTCACTTTCGCTACAGCCTTTACCGCACCTTCGAATGTATTGGCCCAGAGCCAGAGCATGGCCGCGCATTACAACGGCCAAGCCAGCCAAAGTAGCTCAGTTCCGGCCGTGCTCTCCAACAATGAGCGCGAGTATTACAGCGCCGTGTTTCGTTCGATTGACCGCCAGCAATGGAAACAGGTTGAAGAACTGCTGAAGAACCGCGACGGCGGCGTCCTGCATCAAATGGCTCTCGCCGAGTACTACACGCACGCCAAAAGCCCAAAGGTTAGCGCTGACCAAATTGGCATGTGGTTCGGCATGGGGGTCGAACTCCCACAATCGCAGCAGCTCGGGCGGATGGGTGCAAAGCGCGGATTGCAATGGATGCCAAGCTTTCCACGCTCGCAAGGTTTTCGTCGCCAGCCAGCAGCATCGAAACGCATTCGGCCTCGCACAGTCAATGACGGAACACTCCCGGCGCGCAGCAAGTCTGCCATCCTGAACGCGATCAAAAACGACAATCCGGTTGGCGCATATGAAGCGCTCGTTGAAGTCGATGAGCAACTCAGTTCCGCCGCGCGTGCCGAATGGCGACAGCGTGTTGCGTGGAGCTTCTATATCGAGAACGATGATCAAAACGCTCTCGCGCTCGCTGAGACCGTTTCCGAAGGCAGCGGCGCATGGGTAGCCGAAGGTGAATGGGTCGCTGGCCTTGCGGCTTGGAGACTGGGCTATTGTGCTCTTTCCGCTGAAGCTTTTGGCCGAGCGGCGCAGCTTTCTACGAACGTCGAATTGACCACAGCCGCGCATTACTGGGCGCATCGTGCACTGGTTCGGTGTCGCGAGCCCCGACAGGCGCAGCAACACTTGCAGGCCGCTGCGCAGCATCATGAAACGATGTACGGCATGCTCGCCGCCGACCAGCTTGGTATAGCTCTGCCAGCCGGGGCTGAACCCACGCCTTTCACGCAAGATGATTGGCGCATGATCAATGGCCGCAGCAACGTCCGTGTTGCCGCCGCACTGGTCGAAATCGGCAGACCCAGCTTGGCTGATGAAGTGCTTCGGCACGAAGCGCGTATCGGCAATCCGCAGAACTACCAATCCGTATCGCGGCTCGCCCGCGAGCTTGGCCTGCCTTCGACGCAGCTCTTCATGGCGCACAACGCGCCATACGGAATGCGGAGCGAAGGCGCGCTGCGCTACCCAGTCGCCAGTTGGAAGCCGAAGACCGGTTGGCGTGTGGACCCTGCCCTTGCCTTTGCCCACGCATTGCAGGAATCGAACTTCCGCGCTGGTGCCGTCAGCCCGGCAAACGCCCGAGGGTTGATGCAGATCATGCCGGGGACAGCTCGTGATCACAATCGACGCCTCAATCTCGGCGCGAGCTATGCCGACCTCAATGATCCCGAAGTGAACCTCGCATACGGCCAGCAGCACCTTGAGATGCTGAGGGATAGCTATGCGACGCAAGGCAAGCTTCCCAAGATCATGGCCGCATACAATGCCGGCCTCACCCCGGTTAGCCGCTGGAACAGCGAGATCAACGATCAGGGCGATGCGCTGCTCTGGATGGAATCGATCCCGTATTGGGAAACGCGTGGCTATGTTGCGATCGTCATGCGCAATTACTGGATGTATGAGCGCGCAGCTGGCGTGAATTCGCCAAGCCGCCGCGCGTTGGCACAAGGGCAGTGGCCAGTCTTCCCGCAAATGGCTACGAACCGCTCTGCGAGACTTGAACGATAGCGGAGAGAGACAATGGCGATTGACGAGGCGAAACAGTTCACCCCGATCAATATCGCCATTCTGACCGTGTCCGACACCCGCACGGAAGCGGATGACACTTCCGGAGATATCCTGGCTGAGCGTGTGACCGATGCCGGTCACAACCTCGTCGCACGCACAATCGTCAAAGACGATGCCGAAAAGCTGGCGGCGCAGTTCAACCGATGGATCGCCGATTCTCAGATTGATGCGATAGTCAGCACCGGCGGGACAGGTCTTACCGGCCGCGATGTAACTCCCGAAGCGCTCGCCCGGCTCAAGGGAAAGGACATTCCCGGCTTTGGCGAGTTGTTCCGCTGGCTCAGCTACAAGACAATCGGCACCAGCACCGTCCAGTCGCGGGCGCATGCGGTGGTTGCGCAAGGCACCTACATCTTCGCCCTGCCCGGTTCGAACGGCGCGGTGAAGGATGGCTGGGACGGGATCCTTGCTGAGCAACTCGACAGCCGCAATCGCCCTTGCAACTTTGTGGAGCTGATGCCGAGACTTCGCGAAAGCTGAACCGTTCTTTTTCAGCTGAGACATGGACCGCATGTTACACGGTCCAGGGCTTGAAAATGCCCATAGCTTTTCAATGATTTCCTGCATGATGCGATCATGCCTCGCTGGCATGATGTAGGAAAGCAAAAGCCAGTGACAGTGTGACTCTTGTTCTATATATGTTCTCATCATGAGA
Source organism: Pseudomonadota bacterium (assembly GCA_038526115.1). GTDB lineage: Bacteria > Pseudomonadota > Alphaproteobacteria > Sphingomonadales > Sphingomonadaceae > Erythrobacter. The sequence goes on from JBCBHD010000060.1 coordinate 2,775, forward strand.
ACGCACCGTTCCCCTACCCATCCCGATGTTGAAAGCGGTCGCGGAGCCCCATCCAGACAAGCACCCACACGCTTCGGCCTCGCGACACGTGAAATCGACGGAGACTGGCGCGACCATGTCGAAACACTGGACGGCCCTCCAGTTAAACTGCGCACCGCAGTCACTGAGGAACGGCCAAAAACCATCCTCAGCTTCAACCAGTCGCCGGACATTCCGTTTGACCGCTCGATCAACGCCTATCGCGGTTGCGAGCATGGCTGTGTCTATTGCTTTGCCCGCCCTACCCATGCCTATCATGATCTGTCACCGGGGCTGGATTTTGAAACGAAGCTGTTCGCAAAACCAAACGCCGCCGAACTGCTGCGAGAAACGCTGGCAAAGCGCAAATACCGCCCTCGCCCGATTGCACTCGGCACCAACACCGATCCGTATCAGCCTATCGAACGCGATTACCGGATCACGCGCGATATTCTGAAAGTGTGCCTAGAGACCCGGCACCCGGCGACGATCACCACCAAATCCGACCGTGTAACCCGCGACGCCGACCTGCTGGAAGAGATGGCAAGGGAACGACTAGTAGCTGTCGCAATCTCGGTGACTACGCTCGACCCGGTGCTGTCTGGCAAGCTAGAGCCGCGCTGCGCAGCGCCGCAAAAAAGGCTCGCAGCGTTGGGAAAACTGGTCGAACTTGGTGTGCCCACCCACTGCTCTGTCTCGCCAATCATACCCGCGATCACCGACGAGTTTATGGAAGGCATCGTTGAGCAAGCGGGGGAATTGGGGGTGATGAGCGCGGGGTGGATCCCGTTGCGCTTGCCCCACGAAGTCGCGCCCCTGTTCCGCGAATGGCTAAACGTTCACTACCCGGATCGCGCAGGCAAGGTGATGAGCATTGTGCGCTCTATTAGAGGTGGCCGCGACAACGACCCAGACTTCTTCACCCGCATGAAGCCAAGCGGCGTGTGGGCGGATTTGTTCAGAGCACGGTTTCGGGTGGCGTGCCGGAAGGCGGGGATCGGGAAAGCGAAGTACGAGCTCGATTGCTCGCAGTTCAGACCGCCAGAAGTAGGCGGTCAGATGCGGTTGCTCTAGCGACAGCTTTGCGCTGCCAAACCCTTATTCGCCCCTGGTCAACCGCGAGTAAATAGCCTCACGGATTGTTTCGACGGCCAATCCTCCACCTTCGGGTGCCGAGTGAACCTGTGTGTTGATCAAGCCGATCAACCCGTTTTCGTGATCAACCCAGAAGGCTGTGCCTTCGTAACCACCCCCGATCCACAGATTGCCGATACCTTGCTCGCCATTGCTTAGCTTGCCGCTATTGACCCACAGGTTCCAGCCATTGTGGCCCCATTCACTGTTCAGCTGCGTTTGTGGGCTGGAGAGTGCTTCTATGGTCATCTCGTCGAGAATGCGTGTGTCGCCCACTTTTCCCCGCCCCAGCAGCATATGCAGGAAGTCGGCATAGGCTGCGGTGGTGGCAACCATGCCCTCGCCGCCCAGATACAATTCCCCGGATAGCGAGTATCCCGGGGGCGGACTTGCGAAAATGTCCAGCTCTGCCGGGTCGGCTACGCGCAGCGCGCCGTCTTTGCCGGTAAAGCGTGGAAGCAGCGTTTCGCCTTCGGGCAGGCCATAGCGGAGGTTTGTGATGCCCAGAGGTTTTGTCACACGAGCCTCGACAATATCGGCTAATGACTGGTTCGCTGCACGCTCCATCACCAATCCCAGCACCGTTGTATTCGTGCCGTAGAAATAGCGTTCGCCAGGCTGCTGGATCAGCGGGAGAGCTGCCATCCGATTGATCAAATCGTCGCTGCTACTCGCTTGTGCGATGGCCTGCGCACCAATGGCTTCATTGATGCAAGGGACATGCGTCACACCGTAGTAGAAGCCCGCTTCGTGGTTGAGCAGATCGCGCACGGTCATCGGACGCATTGCAGGCACGGTCTCGAACGGGCACCGAACCTCGCTCTTTCCAGTGTCCGGGTCTTCGGCACCGATGCCGCCGGGGGTCATATCGGTGAGACTATTGCCGCTAGGCGCGACAGCGACCTCAAGGTCTTTGAATTCAGGAATGAACTTGGCGACCGGATCGTCGAATGTCAGAAGGCCGTCCTCGATCATATCGAGCGCCGCGCTGATTGTGACGATCTTGCTCATCGACCAAATGCGCAACCAGCTTTCGCCATTCACCGGTGCAGCGGGCGCAAGCTCCGGATTGTTGACGCCGTGCTCGTAAACGATGTTGCCATCGCGATCTTCGACCCGGACATAAAGCACGGGAAAGACGCCGCGCTCCACATAACCATCAACCAGTGCATCCAGTGCGGCTTTGTCCTCAACAGCAGGCTGAGCGCATAGCGGTGTGGCAAGCGATAGAGCCATGGCTGAGGCAAGTGTACGAATCGCTGTCTTCATCCGAAACCGCCACCAACCTTGCCCGGCTCAAAGCGCATCAGCCGGCTATCCACCAGTGCGGCAGTGCGGTTGATCACAGCCAGCTGATAGTCGGGATCCTTTATCATTTCGAAGAACGCGCCCGAATTCGGATATTGCGCCACGAAACCATCGTGCCAGACTTTCTCGTTCGGTTCCGGCCCCGTCACCATCGTCTGAAATGCGCCCCGCCACACGATTTCACCGCCGACACGCTGGAATATCGGGCCAGAAGTCTTGCCGTACTCCTCATAGGCACGCCTGCCACTCCAGCCATTGCCGTGATGCTCATGGCCCTCTGGATACTCGGCAAGATCGCGATATCGCAGAAGGTTGAGCATATGGATCGGCTCATCACGGGGCAGATCCTTAAACGCCTGAAAATTCGCGGGCGACGGGTCTATGAAGGTTCTCATGGTATCGGCTCCCAATATCGGCGTCTTAGATAGAGTATCACATCAGCAAGCAGTACAACCGGCCCGCCCACAATGAGCGGCCAACCGATCGGAGACAAAAAGAACACGAACCCGCCAGCTTTTTGCAACGGCTCTTCGTTCGTGCCTTTCAATTGCCAACCGGAATACTCCAGAAACCAGACGCTGAAGCCAAGCATCGCGGCCATGCTGGCATAGGTTAGAAACAATGCGAGCAGCTTGCTCTCGAAGCGGAACACAAATCTCGGCAAGAGAAAGCGCCATCCCCATGCTGACAGGATGCCCCAGACACCCCACAGCACCAGGATGACAAACAAGTCCAACGGAACTACGCCTCCAGTTTGTAGTCGGCGAAGCGATCGCGCAGGTCTTTCTTGCTGATTTTTCCGGTCGCAGTGTGCGGGATATCGTCGACGAACTCGACCGCATCAGGCAGCCACCATTTGGCGATCAGTGGCTTCAAGTGTTCGATCATATCATCGCCGGTAACCTCGGAACCCTCGTTCCTGACAACGAACAGCACGGGCCGTTCATCCCACTTCGAATGGTACATTCCCACACAAGCCGCTTCGGCAACACCTTCATGGCCAACGGCAGCATTCTCAAGCTCGACCGAGCTAATCCACTCCCCGCCGGATTTGATCACATCCTTTGTGCGGTCGGTCAGTTGAAGTGTGCCATCCGGATGGATAATCCCGACATCGCCGGTGTCGAACCAGCCTTCGGGGCTGGCAGCGTCTTCTTCGGCTTTGAAGTAGCGCTTGATAATCCACGGCCCGCGGATCTGAAGCGCGCCCGATGCCTTGCCGTCGCGTGGCAGCTCTGTGCTCATGTCGTCGAGATCGACCGTGCGCAGTTCGACGCCATAGATCGGGCGACCTTGCATCGCTGTCACATCGACCTTTTCTTCAAATGAAAGCTCATCCCAATTCCAGGTCGGACCACCAACTGTGCCGATCGGAGAGGTCTCTGTCATGCCCCATGCGTGCTGAACGCGGGTGCCATTCTTCATCAGCCGCTCGATCATGAAACGCGGGCAGGCAGAGCCACCGATGGTCGCGGCCTTCAGCGGAGGCAGATCGATTGTGTTGGCGTCGCAATACTGGAAATGCGCGAGCCACACAGTCGGCACACCAGCGCTGTCAGTCACCTTCTCGCGCAGCATTAACTCGTGCAGGACTGCTGGATCGTTGACTGCGGAGAACACGAATTTGATCCCCGCCATCGCACCGGCATAAGGCAGCCCCCAGCTTGCTGCGTGGAACATCGGGACCACCGGCAGCATCACCGATGCGCTGGAGAAATTGAACGCGGCAGGCTGAAGCCCTGCGGTGGCATGCATCACGGTTGAGCGATGCTCGTATTGCACACCTTTGGGGTTTCCTGTGGTGCCGCTGGTGTAGCAGATCATGCAGGGATCGCGCTCGTCGCCAGTGACCCATTGAAAATCGCCATCTTGCGCGCCGATCCAGTCTTCGAAGGACTGGCTGTTTTCTCCGGTGCCTGCCCCGGACCCCGATCCGGGGTCGAAGCAGATGTAATGCTCAACCGTAGTCCAGCGATCGCGCATCTTATCGATGATCGGCTGAAACGCCGCATCATACAGCATCACGCGGTCTTCGGCGTGGTTGACGATGTATTCGAGCTGATCTTCGAACAGGCGTGGGTTCACTGTATGGAGAACACCGCCCATGCCTGCGACCCCATACCAGCTCACGAGGTGGCGTGAGTGGTTCATGGCAAGGCTTGCCACGCGATCACCTTTATTGATGCCAAGCGCCTGAAGTGCCTGAGCCATCTTCAAGGCATCGGTGCGAATGCCAGCCCAGTTGGTGCGCGTTTCACTGCCATCGGCCCAACGTGACACGATTTCTCTGCCTCCAGCCTCCCGCGCCGCGTGATCGATCACATTCGTGATGCGCATGGTCTGGGTCTGCATCTCTCCGAGCATTCGTACTCTCTCCTCAACCGGTTTTGATGGTATTCATGCCGGGGGAATTACGCCTTGGCAATTGCGGATGCGGTTGAAAGGGATCGGTTTGTTTCAGGAATTGAAGACGCTGATCGTCGATCACGTCGGCCTCGCGAAAGATGCGTTGCATGTCTACGTGGCGTTGATCGTGTTTCTGGTGGCTTGCAGAATTTTCCGCTGGCCCGCTTCAAGCTGGAAACCGTGGTGTGTTGTACTGGCAGTGGCCTTGCTCGGCGAAGCGCTTGATCTGCGGCATACTCTGGCACGGGGCTACACGGTCAGGCTGGATTACCATTGGACCGATCTCTGGAACACCATGCTGGTGCCGACAGTGCTTGTCCTGGTCGCACGCTACACCAGCGTATTCGACCGGAACCCTCAATCTGACAGTGGGGAGCCTGGCTAAGCGACCAGCTTCAGGTTTGCCCGGCGGCGCAGAGGGGCAAGCTCGACATTCTCTATACCCTCAATCGCCGCGAGCCGTTCGGCCAATTCCCCGTCCAGCACAAAGCTGGTGCCTAACCGGACCGACGCCGTTTCGTCATTGGCCATCGAGAGCCGCACAATGACTTCGCCCGGAGCCTCTGATCCGGTCGCCAGCTCCAGCTTGAGGTGATTAAGCGCATCATGGCTGAGAATATCGGCGCGCAACAGCATCGGCATTTTTCCAGACACCGACTGCAATGGCTTGGCTCCGCGTACCGTCAAACGCGGCGGCTCACCCGGATTGGGCGAATCCAGTTCAACCGAGAGCAACAGGCACGCCCCTTCCGCGACCCAGTGCTCGAACTCAGGCACCAGCGATTCTTCGAAACATGCTGCTGAGAATTGCCCTGAACTGTCAGAGAAATCGGCACGAATAAACTCAGCCCCGCGCTTGGTGCGGCCTTTGCTGATGCCTTCCACCATTGCGGCAACCGACGCTGTACTGCGGCCACCCGCGGGGGCGCCACCTTCCATCAGGCTTTGATAGGTTCGCGCGCCCTGCGCAGAGGCGACTTCACGGTATTGCTGCACCGGATGGGCGGAGAAATAGAACCCGAAGTTCTCCCGCTCTTTCGCCATCCTGTCCGTTCGCGACCATTCCTCTGTGGGTTTCAGTCGAAGGTCATCGGATGCCGCATCTTCGCCGCCGAACAATCCGCCCTGACCGCTCGACCGTTCGCGGATGGCAGCATCAGCAACGGCAAGCAGCATATCGGCGTTTTCAAAGATCAGCGCACGATTGGGCTCCAGCTCATCCAGCGCACCCGCGCAGGCAAGCCCTTCCAACTGCCTTCGATTCATTGACCCTTGCGGCAGTCTTTCGAAAAAGTCTTTCAGGCTTTCAAACGGGCCGTTGTTCTCCCGCTCGGCGACAATCGCTTCCATCGCCTTCTCGCCGACATTGCGGATTCCGGCGAGGGCGTAGCGAACACCGTAGCCATTATCTGTTTGCTGCACGGTGAAGCGCGCTTCGGAGGTGTTGATGTCAGGCGGAAGCACTTCAACGCCGCTTTCGCTGTCCACCACCGGATATCGCCGCGCATCGTCGACGAAAATGCTGAGCTTCTCCGACTGGTGCAGATCAAAGCACATCGAAGCTGCGTAGAATTCTTCCGGGTAGTGCGCCTTCAGCCAAGCTGTCTGATAGGCGAGCAGCGCGTAGGCGGCAGCGTGCGACTTGTTGAAACCGTAGCCTGCAAATTTGTCGATCAAATCGAACAGTTCGTTGGCCTGTTTCGCTTCGATATCGGAGACTTCCTTGCAACCAGCGACAAAGACGCTGCGCTGCTTGTCCATTTCCGCTTGGACTTTCTTGCCCATGGCACGGCGGAGCAAGTCGGCATCGCCCAGCGAGTATCCGGCCAGGATCTGCGCGGCCTGCATGACCTGTTCCTGATAGACGAAGATGCCGTATGTCTCGGCTAGGATCCCTTCGAGTTTGGGATGCGGGTATTCGATCGCGACTTCGCCCGCCTTGCGCTGACCGAACAGCGGGATGTTGTCCATCGGACCGGGGCGATAGAGCGAAACCAGCGCGATAATGTCGCCGAAGTTAGAAGGTTTCACGGCTTTCAGAGTCCGCCGCATGCCTTCGGATTCCAGCTGAAACACGCCGACAGTGTTACCATCCTGCATAAGATCATAGACATCTTTGTCGTCGAGCGGCAGCTCTCCAAGGTCGATCGTTATGCCGCGCAGTTCCAGCAGATCGACCGCTTTTCTCAGCACGGAAAGGGTCTTCAGCCCAAGGAAGTCGAACTTCACCAGCCCGCTGGATTCCACATGCTTCATATCGAACTGCGTCACTGGCATGTCGGATCGCGGATCGCGATATAGCGGCACCAATTTCGCCAGGGGGCGATCACCGATCACCACACCGGCCGCATGGGTCGATGAGTTTCGCGGCAGGCCTTCCAGCTGCATCGCCAGATCAACGAGCCGCTTTACTTCATTGTCGTTGGTGTATTCCTTCTTGAAATCCGCAGCGCCATTCAAGGCACGCGGCAAGGTCCATGGATCAGTTGGGTGGTTCGGCACCATCTTGCATAGGCGATCCACCTGCCCATAACTCATCTGAAGAATGCGCCCGCAATCGCGCAGCACAGCGCGGGCTTTCAGCTTTCCGAATGTGATGATCTGCGCGACGTGGTCCGCCCCGTATTTCTCCTGAACATAGCGGATCACCTCTCCCCGCCTCGTTTCGCAGAAATCGATATCGAAGTCAGGCATCGACACACGTTCCGGGTTGAGGAACCGCTCGAACAGCAAGCCCAGTTGGATCGGATCGAGATCGGTAATTGTCAGCGCCCATGCCACGATCGACCCTGCGCCCGAACCACGTCCCGGCCCCACGGGAATTCCCTGATCCTTGGCCCACTTGATGAAGTCGGCAACGATCAGAAAGTAGCCGGGAAAGCCCATATTGACGATGATGCCGATTTCATAGTCGAGCCGGTCAAAGTACGTCTTGCGCTCTTCCTCGCTCATCTCACCATAGGGTTCGAGACGCAGCTCAAGCCCTTTCCGCGATTCTTCGGCGAGCATCTTCGCTTCGCCTTCAAGATCGCCCGCAAGGCTTGGCAGGATCGGATCGCGATAGGGGGGCGCATACGCGCAGCGCTGCGCTATCACGAGGCTGTTCGCGGTGGCTTCTGGCAAATCGGCAAACAGCTCTTCCATCATGCTGGCCGATTTCACGAAACTGTCAGCGTGCGAGCGAGGACGATCCTCGTTTTCGATATAGGTCGAATTGGCAATGCAGAGCATCGCATCATGCGCTTTGTGCATATGCGGTTCGGCGTAGTTCGCCGGATTGGTTGCCACCAAGGGCAGATTGCGAGCGTAAGCGAGATCAATCAGCGGTTCTTCCGCCCGCTCGCAGACAGGATCCCCTCCACGTGCCAGCTCGATGTAGAGCCGGTTAGGGAACAGGGATTGCAAAGTGTCGCACAGCGTTTCGGCTGCGGGCTGCTGCCCTTCGGCGAGCAAGCGGGTCAGCGCGCCCTCGCCCGCGCCGGTTAGCGCGATCAATCCATCGGTGTGTCCGTGCAAATCGCCAAGCGCGACATGCGGTTCAAGCTCCAGCGGGCGTTCAAGATGTGCGCGCGAGACAAGGTGGCACAAATTGTCATAGCCAGCTTCATCCTGAGCGAAGAGTGGCAGGTAATCGACCTGTTTGCCTTCCGCATCGCGGGCCACACCAAGCAGCGTACCGACAATCGGTTGCACGCCTTCACCTTTGCAGGCTCCTGCAAACATCACCGCGCCATAAAGACCGTTGCGATCACAGATCGCGATCGCAGGGAAGCCCCGCTCCTTGGAAAGTTTCGCAATGGCCTTTGGGTCAATCGCTCCTTCGAGCATCGAATAGGACGAGAGGACACGGAGCGGGACGAACGGAGCAAAAGCCATGGATAAAACCTACGCTTTGTCGGCCCGCATTCAAGCGGCGAGCCGGGCGCATTTGGGGAAAAGCTGGGGGCAAGTTATGGTCATTGCGAGGAGGACAAAATGGCCGATATGATCGAAGTCGAAAACGTCAACACGCCGGGCCGCACTTCGCGGGTGAACGCTGCAAAATATGCCAATATGCATGCTGCGTTCGAAGCGGCTCTTCCCAAGGCTTCTCCGGGTCTCACACAGGATGAAACACGCGAAGCTGTAAAGCCGCATCTCAGCGAAGAGCTGTTTCCCGAAGGGAAAACCTGCGGGTGGTGGGCCAAGACAGTTCAGCTGGATCTGGAGGCCAAAGGCAAGCTTGTTCGCGAGTCCTCCAAACCGCTGCGCTGGCATTGGAAGTGATCTTGGGTCGTCAGCTCTGTTGATCAGAGCAGCTTTTCGATGTCCTTGGCGATCCGCTCAGGCGTATCTTGCGGAGCGTAGCGCTTCACCACATTGCCTTCCCGATCGATCAGGAACTTCGTGAAGTTCCATTTGACCGAAGTCGAACCCATCAAGCCCTTGGCTTCACCTTTCATCCAGTCATAAAGCGGGGACGCTTCGGGACCGTTGACGTCAACCTTCTGCATCAGCGGGAAAGTAACCCCGAAATTGACTTTGCAGAATTCCTGGATTTCATCGGCATTGCCCGGCTCTTGCGCACCAAACTGGTTGCATGGGAAGCCAAGCACTTCAAAATCCTTGTCTTTGTAGTCCTGAAACAGCTTCTCCAAACCATCATATTGCGGTGTGAACCCACATTTGCTGGCCGTGTTGACCACCAGCAAAACTTTGCCCTTCTTCTCAGCCAGTTCGAGCTCTTCGCCGCGATTGGTGGTGACAGTGAAATCGGCAATCGTTGTCATGAGCCTTCATCCCTTATTGAGCGATATGTGAGGTCTATCGTTTGACGCCAGCTCTCGCCTTTATCCGCTGATACAAATCCCTGATGACGAAAACCACCCTGAGGCAGAGCGGTGTATGTCAGCCGCAACAGACGATGACCGGTCGGGTCATTCATGTTGTACGCCGTTCCCTCAAAAGAGATCGTACCTCCGGCATCAACCTGCGCCATCTCCACGGTTGTCGGCGCGATCCCGACTATGATCT
>JBCBHD010000061.1:0-12628 GCA_038526115.1 Pseudomonadota bacterium
GTGAACACCTCCCAAGGTGAAGGTCACCGTGACGCCATCGTCTTTCGCGGCGTGCGCTCAACAGCGGACTTCTTCATCGACGGCGTGCGCGACGACGTTCAATATTATCGCAGCCTCTACAATCTGGAGCAGGTCGAAATCCTGCGCGGCCCGAACGCGCTGCTTTTTGGTCGCGGCGGCACCGGCGGTGTTCTGAACCGAGTCACCAAGAAAGGCGTTCTGGGCGAAAATCTCGGCAGCGCGCAGCTTGCAATCGACACTTTCGGTGAGTTCAGTGTTTTCGCTGATGTGAACCTGTCATCCAGCGAAACGGTCGCATTCCGTTTGAACGCTGCCTATGAGAGCCTCAACAATCACCGCGATTTCTACGATGGCGACCGCATCGGCATCAACCCAACCGCTCGCTTTGCTTTGGGCGAAGACACCACTTTGGATGTGTCATATGAATATGCCGACCACGAGCGTTTCATCGATCGCGGTATCCCTACCGGCACTGATGGCCGTCCGGTTGAAGCGTTTGAAGACATTGTCTTTGGCGATCCGGAGAACAACTTCACCACTCTCGAAGCGCATTTGCTGCGGGCCAATCTCAGCCATCAGTTCTCAGATAGCTGGAAAGGTATCTTCTCGGCAGCCTCTGGCGACTACGACAAGGTCTACTCGAATTTCTACGCGTCTGATTACGACCAAGCCGCATTTCCGAATGTTGTCACTACCGATGGCTATATCGATACCACGCAGCGCGACAACCTGACCTTCTCAGGCAACCTTGTCGGCGAGTTTGAAACGGGTTCGCTGGCGCATACCCTGCTAATTGGTGCAGAGTACATCACTACGAATTCTCGCCAGAATCGCTTTAACCCAGAGTGGAGCAACAGTGGCGACGACAATCAGGATTTCATTATCCAGCGTCCACTGACGTTCCGTGGCTTGGCAGGCATCAACGCTGTCGGTGATGCGGTTACAACTGGCTTCACAGACCTGAATGATGACACTGACGTGGATGTCGACGTATTCTCGATCTACATTCAAGATGAGATTGAAATCACAGACTGGCTGAACATCGTTGTCGGCGGCCGTTTCGACAGCTTCGACATCTCGGTCAACAATCTCGACCCTGACAATCTAGAGCTGCGCACCCGCAAGGATGAGGAATTCTCCCCACGCGGCGGCATTATCATCAAGCCTCAAGAGAACATCTCGATCTATGCGAGCTATTCAGAGAGTTTCTTGCCACGTTCAGGCGAGCAATTTGCCAATATCAATGGCGACAATAATGCGCTCGATCCTAACACATTCACCAATCTCGAAGCGGGTCTGAAGTGGGACTTCGTACCAGGCCTCAGCCTTACCGCAGCGATCTTTGATATTGAGCAAAGCCAGCCTCAAGTGAGCGACGCGGATGCTAGTCAACTCGTTGTCGTCGACTCCAATATTCAGGGGTTTGAGTTGCAGTTGAACGGCGAAGTGATGCCCGGCTGGACGGTTTCAGCCGGATACAGCTTCCTTGATGGTGAGCAGGTCAATCAATCCGGCCCAACCGGCCTTCGCCCACGCGAATTGCCAGAGAACATGTTCTCGATCTGGAACCAAGTCGAAGTAACCGATCGTTTCGGCATCGGCCTTGGCCTGACTCATCAGGATGAGAGCTTCATCAACAATAGCAACTCGGCCGTATTGCCAGCGTACACCCGCGTGGATGCTGCGGCATACTATGACGTGTCAGAGAACCTGCGCGTTCAGGTGAATGTAGAGAACCTCACTGACACGCTGTACTTCCCGAACAGCCACTCAACCCACCAGGCCACCGTCGGCGCGCCGCTTAACGCGCGCTTCGCCATCACTGGTCGGTTCTAAGAAATGCTAGTCGCCGGGCGCTTCGATTTGATCCGAGGCGCCCGGCGGCAAGGCCCTTAATGCGGGCACACGCTCAGCCGCATCAGCGGCTTCAATACCCGGAGCTGGCGCCGCACTCAGGCTCTCATTTCGCTGTGAGACACGGCCAGCGCGCTGAATGGCTTCGACCAGCCGCGGATAGACCCCACAGCGGCAAATATTCTCGATCGTCTCTTCGATCTCAGCTTTGCTCGGCGCAGGATTGCGTTGTAGCAATGCGGCACCCGCCATCACAATACCCGGCGTGCAAAACCCGCATTGGATCGCCTGTTCAGCCACCATCGCCTGTTGCAAGGGATGAGAGCGATCGCGCGAAAGCCCCTCAACGGTCGTAATCAAGCGCCCTTCGGCCTCTGCCAAAGTGATCCGGCAGGACCGCAGAGCCGTGCCATCGACCATCACCATACAGGCATTGCAGGTGCAATCCTCACGCCCTGACCCGCTTTTGGTACCGGTCAGGTTCGCCGCTTCACGCAGCGCGTAAAGCAGCGGCATATCCGGATCGAGATCAAACTCAACCGGCCGATCATTAATCGTCATCCGTGGCACGGTTTACCACCGGGGTGTTTGGGTGCGTAGAGCATCAATGGAAGTATTGAGATTGTCGGTGGGGGCTTTAGTTGCGCCAGCTATCGTCGATTTTGTCCACGCGGCGTTTCCACGCCTCGAAATCAAATACGCCTGCACCGCCTTGTGATTGCATTACCGACAGATCGCGCTGGTGCACATCGACAACCTCTTGCGGGACCACATTGGCCTCCCCTTGAGAAAGCGTCGCCACCTGAATTTCGCAAGCGCGCTGCAGCGCCCACATCTTCACGAACATCCCTTGGATGCCGCCATCCATGACGACAGGGCCATGATTGCGCAGCATCAGGATGGAATGATTGCCAAGGTTTTGAACCAAACGCTCACCCTCTTCGGCACGAACTGTCACACCTTCGAAGTCGTGATAGCCGATCTGATCTTGGAAGTTGCAGGCGTAGAAATTGGTCGGAACGAGGCCGTCTTTGTGGCTACAAACCGCCATGGTAGCCGTCGTGTGGACGTGGCAGATCGCATTGGCTCGCGCGCCGAGATGCTTATGGAAATATGCGTGCTGAGTGAAGCCCGCTTTGTTCACCATGTAAGGTGAACCGCCGACATTGTTGCCTTCAACGTCGATCTTGACGAGGTTCGAAGCGGTCACTTCGTCATAAAGCAGGCCAAATGGGTTGATGAGGAAGGTATCTTCCTCTCCCGGCACTTTCAAAGAGATGTGGTTATAGATCGATTCCGACCAGCCCAGATGGTCAAAAATCCGGTAGCAGGCGGCAAGATCAAGGCGTGCTTGCCATTCTTCTTTGCTGACCTGACCTTCGAGGCTTTCTGGTTGTTTGAGCTGCGTTGCCATTCGGGAATCCCTTCACTCGTCTTTTCGTTTGTCGTCTTATCGCATGGCTTGGCAGAATTGCGCAAGAATTTCGCTTGGTGATGCGTCGGCGGTGAGGCATGGCACGCCGCATCAATGAGTGACGATCCCGACAAACCGGTCCAACCAAACAACGCAAAGCTGACACGCGGCAGCATCACCGGTCATCTGGTGGGGCAGACTTTGCCTGCGATTATCGGTGTCGCGGCAATCATGTCGATTGGCTTGGTCGATGCTTACTTCATCGGCCAGTTGGGCAGCGATGCCCTGGCGGCGATCTCATTCATCTTCCCGATCTCGGTTGCGCTCACGTCGCTTGGCGTTGGCGTGATGGTGGGGATCAACTCTGTTGTGGCTCGTGCGCTTGGTGAAGGCGATGACGAACGCGCTGCAAAGCGAGCCAATTTTGGAGTTGTCGTAGCGGTCGTAGCAGGCGCTATCATGGGGCTTGCTCTGTTCACTCTGAGCGATCCGCTGTTCCGATTGATGAATGCGCCTGAGCATGTGCTGCCGCTGATACGCACATATATGCAGCCCTTCGCATTGGGCTTCCCGCTGATCTTGCTCATCATGGGCTTTAATGGAGTGCTACGCGGTCAGGGCGAGGCTCGCCGCACAAGCACTGTCAGCATCACCTATGCCGCGGCGAACTGGGTGCTCGATCCGATCTTAATCACAGGGGCGTTCGGGTTCGAGGGCTACGGCATTCTGGGCGCTGCTTATGCCACGGTGATAGGCTGGGCATGCGGCGCGGTGATGGCATGGTGGCTGATGCGCAGCACGGCGATCCCCTTTGATTTATCACTGCTTAGAAACGCCAGCCTGATTGACCCAGCCATCGCGATGTTCCGGGTGGGAGGCCCAGCGGCCTTCTCCAATGCGATCAATCCCATTGGCCTATCGATCCTCACAGCTTTGGTCGCATTGGAAGGCGAAGCGGCCGTTGCGGGCTTTGGTGCAGCAGGCCGATTGCAGAGCTTTGCGACCGTTCCCTTGCTCGCTTTATCCGGCTCTATCGGAGCCATTGTGGGCCAGAACTGGGGCGCGCGCGAATATGGCCGCTCCCGCGAGGCGGCGGGCTATGCTTTCGGCTTTTGCGTGGTTTGGGGGCTTGGCATTGCGGTTGCGATGGTCGCGGCGGGCGAGTGGTTCGCCTTTCTCTTCACCGAAGACCCGCAAGTGGTGGACGAATTCGCGCTCTACCTAAAGATCGCAGCTTGGGGTTATGCCGGTTTCGGACTTTTGATTGTCGCCAATGGCATCCTCAACGCCGTCGACAAAGCGAGCTTTGCCCTCGCCCAATCAGCCCTCCGCGTTTTTCTGGTGATGCTCCCCTTCGCATGGATTTTGCTAGCAAGCTGGGGCAGCGCAGCCATCTACTCAGCCGAACTCGCCGCCAATTTGGTCGGCGGCGCAACCGGGCTAATGCTGGTTTGGTGGGTATTGACCCGCCGCTCTCCAGACCGTTTGAGTTAGACCACTCGAAAAGCCTTTATCCGGGGCCAGCGGTAGGCATTCATTAACCATCTCGCTTCATAGCTGCTTGCAACTGGAAATAGGGGCACGCGCGCTATGGATGACCTGCTGGCGGACTTCGTCGCAGAAACACGGGAGATGCTGGAGGCCAGCGAGGGTGAGATTATCGCCTGGGAAGCTGACCCGGCTGACCGTGCGCGGATCGACACCATCTTTCGCTTTGTGCACACAGTGAAGGGCAATTGCGGCTTCTTCGACTTTCCTCGTTTGGCAGACCTCAGCCATGCCGCTGAAGACGCTTTGGCGGATTGCCGGGCAGGCAGGCGCGAACCCGACGCATCACTCGTTACAGCCGTTCTCGCGATCATCGACCGCATCGTCCAAATGGTCGACGCAATCGAGGCGGGCGAAGACTTTCCCGAAGGCGGCGATGAGGAATTGATCCAAGCGCTCGTCGATACGGCAGAGGTGCAGGAGACAGCCCCGGCGCATGATCCAGCAAGTGACCCAATCGACGACGTTCCCAGTTCAAGCGACGACACCGCTGCGGCCAAAAAGCCGGAACCCGTTGTGGTTCAACGATCCATTCGGTTGCCGGTCGACCTGCTAGATCGCGTAATGAGCGGTGTGTCCGACATGGTGCTGGCGCGCAATGATCTCGCACACAGGCTGCGTCAGGCAGGCACTCAGCCGACGATTGATGGCCCATTTGAGCGCCTCACAACCATTCTGGCTGACGTGCGTGATGCGATCACTCGCATGCGTATGCAGCGGATCGAGGCTTTGTTTGGCGCGCTGCCCCGACTGGTGCGCGACCTTTCAGCAGAGCTCGGCAAGCAAGTCATGATCGATCTTGAAGGCGGCGATGTTGAGCTGGACCGCGAAATGATCGAGATGATCCGCGACCCGCTCACTCACATTATTCGCAATGCGATCGACCACGGGATCGAGAGCCCTAGCGCGCGCCTCAAAGCTGGCAAACGCGAAATTGGCATGCTGTCGATCGCCGCGCGCCAATCAGGCAATACAATCTCGATTGTGATCAGCGACGATGGGAACGGGCTGGACGAAGACCGGATCGCTGCCAAAGCCATTGAAACGGGGCTGATCTCAGAATCCGAACGCACACAGATGAACCGCGACAAGATCTTGCAACTGATCTTTGAACCCGGTTTCTCAACCGCAGATGTCATCAGCAATGTGTCAGGACGGGGCGTCGGACTTGATGTGGTGCGCGACAATCTTGAGAAAGTTGGCGGCAGTATCAAGGTGACCAGCACCAAGGGTCTTGGAACGCTTTTCACCCTGCAAATCCCCCTGACGCTCTCCATCATTGCCGGGTTAACCGTCGAAGTCAGCGACCAACGTTTTGCTATCCCGCAAAGCTATGTTGAAGAGATTATCCATGCATCGTCAAAGGCGCTCGACTTCACGCAAGTTGGCGAGACTGCACTGGTCACATTCCGCGGCCTTCGCGTCCCTTGCTTGATGCTTTCACAAGTCTTGGATCTGCCTGCAGGTGATCTTCCAGCGGATCAGCAAACAATGGTCATGCTGCGATTGGCCAGTGGCGATCTCTTCGCTCTGGCCGTTGATCGCATTCATTCGCATGGCGATGTCGTGGTGAAGCCTTTGGCACCGGCCGTGATGAAAAGCGGGCTATATGCAGGCTCAACCCTGCTTGATGATGGGCAGCCCGTTCTCTTGCTCGATGTCACCAATATCGCTTCGTATCATGGTCTGGTTTCTGACGCTCGCGGCAGAGTTTTGAACGCCGCGAATGAAGGCGAGGAAGCCGAAGCCAAGGGTGTGAGCCGCGCAATGCTCTTCACCGATCTGTTTGGACGTCGCCGCGCGATCCGCCTCGAACTGGTGCAGCGCATTGAAACCGCACCAGCTTCATCAATCGATCTTTCCGGTGCATCACCGCGCGCTGTCATTGACGGGGTGATCCTGCCTCTGGTTGGCCTTCCCGATCGGACCACAGTGTCCGATAAGCTGCGCCTACTCCGCCTCACAGATGGCGACTGCGAATTGCTACATGCTGTCCGCCAGATCGATGACGCAGCAGAGCTCAACAATGAGCTTAAACCCGAACCCGGCGATCAGATGATCGAAGCTATCACTCTCGTGAATGACGAAACGGTGGCTTTGATCGATGGCCACGAGCTTTTCGCACAATTTGGCGAAGCGCCAGAGGCAGCATCTAAGCCGCTTTGCCGTCTGCCAAAAAGCGACTGGGCGGATACGATCCTCGCGCCGCTGATTGCCTCCGCAGGCTATGAAATCGCCACCGATGATAGCCAACAAGAAGATGTGGCCATCTGGTTCGATGAAGAATTCGAAGCCGCTAAGGCCGTGGACATCACAATCGATGTGCCTGTCGTCAGGCTGCGTGATGCACCTGATGCACCAGCGGCCACCGAGACTGTCTATCGCTACGACAAAGAAGGCTTGATCAATGCGCTGCGCCAAGCCTGCGCTGCGGGAGGAAAAGGCTGATGAACGAGCTGCTTGTAATGTCTCAGATCGCCGGTCGACGCTGCGCGTTGGCGGCCCATGATGTGAAGTCTGTCATCGAAGTCGGCCAGATCACGCCAATCCCTCAAACTCCAGACTTTATCGCAGGCATCACGGCCATGCGCTCACAGGCATTGACTGTCATCGATTGTCGGTCTGCACTTGGCTTGGACGCGAGCGAATGGCCGATGGATCACAGAGCCATCGTGGTTGCTGTTGCGGACTATTTCTACGCGCTGCGCATCGATTCCATCGAAGATATCAGCACAGGAATGAGCGAACCGGGAAGTGTCCCGGGCGGGTTTGGTGAAGAGTGGACGCGCGCGGCAACCGGGATGATTGAAACCCGCGCGGGACCGGCTTTGCTGCTTGACCTTGCGCAACTGATCGCAGGCCCAGCCAAAATCGGAGCGGCAGCTTAATCCAAAACTTACTTTCTCTCTCTACCGTCCATTGCATTTGATCGAGGGGTCGCACCGGATCAAACAAGCGTATCGAAGGATCCAGTATGAAAACGTGCCTAATCGTTGATGATTCCCGAGTGATCAGAAAGGTCTCTCGGCACATTCTCGAAACGCTCGGCTTCTCTGTTGAAGAGGCCGAGAACGGCCAACTGGGACTTGATGCTTGCGAGGCTAAGATGCCTGACGTTGTCTTGCTCGATTGGAACATGCCGGTCATGACCGGTATCGAATTCATCACCCAGCTGCGTCAAAGACCCGGCGGCGATAAGCCCAAGGTCGTCTTCTGCACCACCGAAAACGATGTCGCTCACATTCGTGAAGCGATCAGCGCGGGGGCAGACGAATATGTGATGAAGCCTTTCGACCACGAAACGCTTCAGATCAAATTGCAGCTGGTTGGCTTTGCGTGAACGCGCCCGCTGCCTCCCCTTCTCGATTGCTTAGATCGGCTCGCATTGATGCGAGCGCGAAACCTGGCAAAGCGGCCAACGCAATCCGCGTCATGCTGATTGACGACTCGCTGACCGTGCGCACAATTTTCAAACGCATGGTCGAAAGCGATGACGGCATGGTTGTGCAGGACACAGCCAGCAGCGCTGAAAGCGGCATCGCTAAGCTCAAAACGCTCGACGCTGATGCCGCTCCCAATGTCATTCTGCTCGACCTGGAAATGCCCGGAATGGGCGGTCTTGAAGCGCTACCAACTATTTTGAAGGTCGCTCCCAAGACGCAGGTTATGGTTGTGTCGTCCCTGACGGAAGACGGCGCGGAATCCACTGTTCAAGCCCTCTCACAAGGCGCTGCTGACACTATGCTCAAGCCGCGGCCCGGCGGCTTTAACGAGGAATATCGCGCTCAACTGCTCGACAAGATTAAGGCGCTGGGCAAGACCGACGATAGCCAGTCGGATCGTGCTGATACCAAGTCCTCAAAGGATGACAGCGCCGATACTGGATCGCAAAAGTGGCGCAGCTCAGCTCCAGCAGAAATTCTCGCGATCGGGGCCTCAACCGGCGGGATCCACGGCATCAATGTGCTTTTGAAAGCGCTCGGGCCGAACTTTGACCTGCCTATTGTAATTACTCAGCACCTGCCCAGCTCCTTCATTCCTGTTTTTGCGCGTCAGATTGAAGTCGCCAGCGGCCGCCCAACCCATATTGCCGATGATGGCACCGAGATTCGCGCGGGTGAAATCGCTATCGCAACCGGGCATGGGCACATGGTTGTAAAGCGCCGTGCGGACCATTTTGTCGCCCGCATTCTCGCAGAACCGGCAAAAAGTGGATGCCTGCCATCAGTCGATCCCATGCTGAGCAGCCTTGCAAAGACATGCGAAGGCCGCGTGCTCGCCATTATCCTATCGGGTATGGGCAGAGACGGTCTCGACGGGGCAGAAGAGCTTTATGCAGCCGGTGGCACAATCTGGGCGCAGGATGCTGAGACCAGTGCTGTTTGGGGTATGCCCGGGGCGGTTGCCAAAGCTGGTATTGCGAGCTTTGTGGCGCCCGCCAATGACTTGGCCGATGCGGTTATGAGCGAAATCGTCGGAGCGAATGCCAACGCACAGCGCCGCGAAGCAATGACCGATACGGTCGATTGATCGGCAGATGGAAGTCAGCGAAGCCTCTCATCAAATCATCGCCGATTTGCTTTCGGCTCGCACAGGTCAGCATCTGACAGAAAGCCGCCGCTGGCGCGTCCCAACCGCGCTTTCAGGTGTTTTTCGTCATCATGGCATCAGCAATGTTGATCAATTGGTCTGCCTGCTGGACATCCCTCGCCGCCGGCTCACAGACAATGATCTGGCAACCGAAGTCGTTGAAGCGCTACTCAATAATGAGACCTATTTCTTTCGCGACAAACCCACTTTTGACCAGATCCCGGAAGACATCCTTCCGACCATCGCGCAGCGGCGACAGCATGTGAAACGCATTTCGATCTGGTGTGCGGGCTGCTCAACCGGACAGGAAGTGCATTCCCTAGCGATGCTCTTCGAGGATCAACGCGAAAAGTGGGATGGGTGGACTATTGAAATCCTGGGCACGGATGTCTCACACCGCGCTATTCGCACGGCGCGAACGGGCCTCTACACACAGTTCGAAGTTCAGCGCGGGCTGGGAATTGCGCAAATGCTGCGACACTTTGATGAGACACCCGATGGCTGGCAGATCCGCGACCATGTGCGCTCGATCACGCGTTTCCAGCAGCATAATGTTCTAAGCGAACCACCGTCACGGCAGAGATTTGACCTTGTTCTATGCCGCAATGTCTTGCTGTATTTTGACAAAGACACTCGGGCGACCGCCTTTCAGCGCCTCTCAAGCGCGATGGCACGCGACGGGTTTTTAATGCTGGGAGCGGGCGAAACTGCCGTCGGTCATACCCGCGCATTCGTGCCATCGGAAAAGCGTTTGAGTCTATTCGAACTACAGGAAAACGCTGCAAAAAGTGCCGCGCTCGCAGCAAGCTAAACCCTAACGAGACCTTATCAGGCGCCTACGGGTTTGCTGCTAGGCTTTTACGCTTAATTAGCCATTACTCTTTAGAAAATCGCGCATCTAAGGGGTGCCGCAAAGGCACGTAGAGGGAAGCAAGCGTGCCTGAAGCCAAGTTACCGATACGTTTGACGCCAACACGGCTGATCGTGCTGCCATTTGTCACGTTATCGATTGTCTTCGCGCTCATCGTCATCATTGCTATTGTCAGCGACACGCTCGAGATTGCCTCACCATCCGCTTTGTTGATTGCTGGCACGTTGCTCTACGCCGCCACCATTTTCTTCCTCAGCCGATCAACCTTTGCCAATGTGCGCAAGCTCGAAGAATTGAGTTCTATCGATACACTGAGTGGCCTACCAAACCGCCGCGCTTTGCATGCAGGGATCGAAGCGCATTCGCATGGCGATGAAGAAGTCGCCATCGCTCTGATTGATCTGGATGGGTTTAGCCAAGTGAATGATCGCTATGGCCACGCCTTTGGTGATGAGCTGATCCAGAAATGCTCGACGATACTGCAGAAAGTCTACGGCAATGAAGCAACCGGATACCGCCTTGGCGGGGACGAGTTTGCGGTGGTGGTTCATGGCCGCGTTGCCGGAACCATCCTTGAAGGATTGTCTCGCAGCTTTCTGCAGGAGCTAAATGAACCGATTGAGATTGCGGGCCGCAAAATTGCGGTTGGCGCAAGCATCGGCTTTGCACGCAGCACAGCTGACGAAAGGCTTCCTTCCAGCGAAATGCTCCGGCGTGCAGATGTGGCGATGTTCATGTCGAAGCGCAGCGGAAAAATGCGCTGCACCTGGTTTGCAGAGAGTTTCGATCAACGACGCGACGCCGTGCGCGAATTGGAAGATGACCTACGCCAAGGCCTTGCCGATCAAGAGTTCGCTCTGGCCTACCAGCCGCTTGTTGATGCTCAGAAAGGCAAGATTGTTGCCGTCGAGGCGCTGCTTCGTTGGGAGCGCAAAGATGGCCGCAGCATTGGCCCGCATATCTTTATCCCGGTTGCCGAGGAATCGGGGCTGATCAATCCAATTGGTCTGTGGGTCCTGCGCGAAGCCATCGCTACAGCGCTTGACTGGGAAGGGATTACGCTCTCGGTTAACATCTCAGCGGCGCAATTGCGGGATCCGGAATTCCCCATCAAGCTCGGCGAAATTCTGGAAGAAACAGGCTTTCCACCAAACCGCCTTGAGCTGGAAGTTACAGAGACCTGCCTCGTGCTTGATCCCGTAGTGGCAGAGCGCACTCTCAATGTTCTGCGTCAATTCGGTGTACGCATTTCGCTCGACGATTTTGGCACGGGCTACGCGTCTATCGGGTTCCTGCGCCAGTTCCGGTTTGAGAAACTAAAACTGGACCGCAGCCTTGTCGTCGATGCTGGCGCGGACGAGGGAAGCCGCGCCATGATGGTCACCAGCGTCGCACTGGCCCGCGCGCTCGACATGGGTGTCACCGCAGAGGGTGTGGAGACCGAAGAGCAGGCCGAAATGGTCCGGACCGCAGGCTGCGACCAGATACAAGGCTGGCTCTACTACAAAGCCATGCCGGCACCGGATGTGGGCACGCTTATCAAGCGACAACGCCAGAATGGGAATGATGCAGGTGGCAATGCAGCGATCGAAAAGTCGCCGGCCAGCCCAGCATCAAAGGGGAAAGTGGCATGAATGCACCCATAGCAAACGACGATTGGACGAAAGACGATCTCGGCGCGCATACGCATGACGTGGCGCCCAGCAGCGATGCACTTGTCTATGACGACGATGTTGATCCGCTGACCTTGTGGTTTCGCAAACGCAGCACCTCACAAAAGGTATTCCTGACCGTTGGCGCGCCATTGGCAATTGTCGCGATAACCGCAGGGATCGCCTTTTGGGGCCTTGGCTCGGTTTCCGATGCACTGGCGAGCGCAGATGAGCAGGCATTAGCGCAAGCAAGCTCTTCGGTTGACATGCTGCGATACGTTCTCTTGGGCGCAGTGGCGCTCAGCGTTGCGCTGACACTCATCCTTTTCCGAGCAATTCAAACCGACATCATTGGCACATCTCAGCAACTGATCGACAGTTTGCAGCGTATTTCCAAGGGCCAATCGGACATCATCATTCCGCATAGCGAACGCAATGATGAATATGGGGAACTGGCTCAAGTCGTCGAGCGCATTCGCCGTGCCAGCGTCCGCACCAAACGATTGAGCGATGCGAAAACGCAGGCCGCCAAACGCGAGGTGGAACACAAAAGCCGCCTTCAGGAACAACAAGAAGAAGCGCAGCGCGAACGCGAAGAGGCTTTGCGCGATATTGCTGATCAGTTGGAGCGCACCGTCGGCGAGGTCGTTAACGGCGTCGCGAGCGCTTCAAGCCAGT
>JBCBHD010000062.1:0-12589 GCA_038526115.1 Pseudomonadota bacterium
CTTCCCGACCATTCATGAGAAGCTGACGGGCCTCGGTATCGACATGACCACTGGCCCGATCCCGGTTGTCCCAGCGCAGCACTACACTTGCGGCGGCGTTGTGGTTGGCCTTGATGCGCGCACCGACCTTCCGGGTCTCTGGGCGGCAGGCGAGTGCACGGAAAGCGGCCTTCATGGTGCAAACCGGCTCGCCTCAAACTCGCTGCTCGAATGCTTCGTCTATGGCGAGGCTGCCGCGTCGGACATTCTTGAAAATTGGGACAACCTCGAAGCCGCACCAGCGATCAAGCCCTGGGACGAAAGCCGCGTTTCGGATTCGGACGAACAGGTCGTGATCAAGCAGAACTGGACCGAGATTCGCCGCTTCATGTGGAACTATGTCGGGATCGTGCGCACCACCAAGCGATTGGAGCGAGCCGCCAATCGGATCGCGCTGCTTAAGCAGGAGGTGGAGGACTATTATGGCAGTTTTGTTGTGACGACCGACCTGATCGAACTCAGGAACTTGTTGCAGGCAGCGGAACTGATCGTGAAATCGGCCCTAGCCCGGCACGAGAGCCGCGGGCTGCACTACACGCTGGATTATCCGGAGACCGCGGATGCGGTGCAGGATACGGTGCTGGTGCCGTGACCATATTGAATCGATTGGCGCTTGGGGCATCCGCAATTGCGCTCACGTTGAGTTCGCCAGCCTCGGCATCGCCGGATACGTTTATCGACATTCTCGAAGATCCGATTGGCGTAAGCGAAACCCATCTCTTCACTTTGCGCATGTCGACAGACAACCTCGGCTATTACGAAGCAATGCGGGTTGAGGTCTATCTGGTCGAACTGGATTGGCAGACGGGCGCAGAAACGACGTATTTGATTGATCGGTTCGTGCGGTCTTCTGATTATGCCGAGAATGGTGAAATTCTAGGCTATTCGATCAAGCGGGACGAGGGCGTAGAGCTGCGTGACCCTTACCGTATTGTTCAGGCGCGGGGCGCTGTCCCCTGGCTGGCTGCGGCCTCACCAGTGTCAAGCGAACGATCGCCTCAAATTGCATCAAATCCAGACTCAATGGTCGTCCAGTATTGGGGGGATACGGAATTCCTTGTCTCCAAGACTGCCATTCAAGCACGTCTCGATGAAGTCGGTGCTTTCATGGCTGAAAACGTGGTCGACCACCCACGTTCCAGCACAATGACCACGCGCCAGTATTTCGCTGATCGCCGGGTTTCAGTCGACAATTGCCAACCTGAAGAGCTGCTGGATTTCTGGGTTCCGGGCAGAGCCAGACTGCCCATGCTGCTGCGTATCTCATGTGCATCGGATGAAGACAGCGAGCGCACTTCATTGGTGGTTCAGTTGCCACCTGCTGATGGCGTTGAGGCGGGGAAGTGAAACGGGGGCAATGAGGACTTTTGATGCGTCTGTTTCCGTACTTGATTGCGCTGTCTCTGCCTGGTGCGCTCACCGCTCAACAGCCTGAGCCTTCATCGCAAGACACTATAGTCGTCACCGCGCAGCGATCCGGCGCGCCGATGTGGACGATCGACACCGACAACGGCACGATCGTGCTGGTCGGCGAAATTCGCGCCGTTCCCAAGTCGACACCGTGGCAGCCAGACCGGCTAGAGGAAGCCACCGCCGAAGCGCAGGGCGCGATTATCCGCGCACGTCCCAAATTTTCGCCGGGTGATGTCTTCCGGCTGATCTTTCGCGGCGGGCGCTTCACCAAACTGCCTGACAAATCCGTGGCAGCCGATTACCTCGACGAAGCACAGCGAGCGCGCCTTGCCGCCCTCGAAGAACAATACGATCAGGACTACAATCGTGGGTCTTTCCTGATGACCGCGTTTGATCTGCTCGCACGGCGGCTCGACTTTGATGATTCCACCACGAAAGATGCGACTGACATCGTGCGCAAGGCAGCTGATAAGGCTGATGTGCCGATTGTTCGGCCTGAAAGGTTCCGCGGTGAAGACCTGCTCGACAATTTGGTTGAAGCTGATCCTGCTTCGCACATTCCGTGCCTCGAAGCGGCCATGACCGCTACCGAAGCGGGACAGACCATCATCGACAAGCGCGGTGAAGATTGGCGCAAGTTCGATGTTCCAGCGGTGATGGAAAACCCTCTCGAAATTGCGCTGGGCACTTGCTGGCCATGGGCTGATCAAGAGCTTGGCGAAGAAATTCGGGCGCAATGGGTCGGCATGATCGAAGGCGCTGTGGCGACCGAGGGCGTAACGCTCGCCGTGGTCCCATTGCGGGTGCTGGCTGAGGAAGAGGGCGTGCTCGATCAGCTTGAAGCGAGAGACTTCCTGATCAGCGGTCCGGAGTGGCGCACCGCAGCGGATCAATGACTTGAACTGACAGCTTACCACCCCTCCTATTGGCAAGGACAACTCTGCAGCGACTACACTTGTCGACGTTAGTATGCAGTTTGTCTGCGCGAAATCGCCGCTCAGCGAAACATCAAACCATTCGGCGATAGGCGTTTGAAAGAATCGTACATGTGTCGCACTTTCATGTCGGACACAGCGATACCCCGTTTACCCCCGCAACCCCGCTGTGCCTGATCGACCGACAGAGCCACTGCACGAGTTGAGGGACTGGTGCTCGGTGAATAGGGTCCTTGCGATCGATCATCCAGATTTGAGAAGAGGATGATCCGATGAACACGTTTACGAAGCGCCTCGCGTTGCTCCCCGCCGCCGCCTTGGCTTTCACGCTTCCGATGTCGGCACCGGCCATGGCTGGAGAGAAGTCGGAGGGCATTGTGGTCCGCTCTCAAGCCGCCTTGGAGCAATGGCAGGCAGACACGACAAGCGACATAAACCGCTCGCTAAAATTCGCACGTATTCCGCCAAGCACCCGCCCCAATGATGCGGTGGTGCAGATTACCTTTACGCTTGGTGCTGACGGCAAGCCTGACAATATCGAATTGCTGAATGGCGATGGCAACTGGGCCGCACGCAAAGCGGCGATGTACGCCGTAAGGCGGTTGAATAATCTTGATGAAGTCCCGGTTGGCAACGCTCAGAACGCACAATTCCTGGCCAACATCTTCTTCGCCAGCAGCAAGGACGTTCACAAACAGCTCGCAGCCAAGCTCGCTCAGACCGAGCGCACTCGGATCGCCGCGGCTGGTGGCGAGAACGAGTACATTTTGCTGGGCGGTTAAGGCCCCTGATACCCTGACCCGCCTTTGGCAAAGCGGCCTCCTGGAATGCGACCCGGGAGGCCGCCCACGCCGCACCCGCTCTCGTCACCAGTCCCTATTAGGCGAGCACGGGTTGCGGCGTGTGAGCATGTGCGGCATGCCTGCGATTTGAGCGTCCACAAGCAGGCGCATGGCAACAGGGAAAATCGCTTTCATGCCCACCATAGCTACTCCCAACACCGGAATTGAGCTGTTCTACGAAGAACGCGGCGACCGCGCGAATGATACGATCCTGTTGGTTATGGGATTGGGCGCACAGATGGTTCTGTGGCCGGATGAGTTCGTCGATGCGCTGGTAGGGCGCGGCTATCACGTCATTCGTTATGATAATCGCGACATCGGTCTCAGTCAGAAGATGGAGGGAGCGAAGGCGCCGGGTATTGCCTGGCAGGTGATCCGGCAAAGGATTGGTTGGCCGGCCAAAGTTCCCTACTCGCTATCGGATATGGCTGCCGATGGAGCGGGATTGCTTGACGCTCTTGAGATCGAACGTGCGCATGTGGTGGGCGCATCCATGGGCGGGATGATCGTCCAATTGATGGGCGTGAACCATCCCGAAAAACTGCTTTCGCTAACGTCGATCATGTCGACAACGGGGCATCCCAAACTCCCGCAGGCAGAAAAGCCTGCGATTGAAGCTCTCACAGCGCCGCTTGTTTCGATGGAGGAGGCCGATCTGGTCGCGCACGGCATCAACGTACAACAGAAGATCGGAAGCCCCGGATTCCCGGCCGACCCGGAAAGGCGCAAGGAACGAGTGACTGCTATGGTCCAGCGGAGCGTCTATCCACCCGGCCTGCCGCGTCAGCTGGCTGCGATTATTGACGATGGCGATCGCCGCTCCAGGCTTCGCAATGTGAAAGCGCCAACTCTGGTCCTTCACGGAGAAGATGATCCGCTCGTCAAGCTGGAGGGTGGCAAGGACACGGCCGAACACATCCCTGGCGCAAAGCTGGTGACCATCCCGGGGTGGGGACATGATCTGCCAGTACAACTGATCGATCGGCTGGCTGATGAGATCGCCACGCATGCAGGCGTATCAAACGCGGTATCAAGACAGGATGCTGCCCAACCGGCCTAACTCCACGACGACAAAGGTGGACGTAGGTGCGTTAGTGTATTACCTTGATAACACTCTTGGGTGAAATCGAGGTACAATCATGCGCATCATACCGTTTCTGCATCGCCGTTTTTCCGGACTTCTGGCTCTTTTCGGATTGGCGCTGATTGCGGCCGCCATGCCTGCGCGCGCGGAGAATGGCGCTCCGGCTGCGGATATGGGCGCGTGGATTGACGCCTTGATGGAGCGGTCGTTCGAAGAAGATGGCCCCGGCGCTGTCGTTGTTGTCGCCAAAGATGGGGAAGTCATTCACCGGTCTGTGCGGGGGATGGCCGATATCGAAGCGGGTGAGGCGATCACGCCTTCGACTGTGTTTCGCTTTGCATCCATAACCAAGCAATTTGCAGCGGCCACCGCGCTGAAGCTGGCCGAACAAGGCAAGCTGTCGCTTGATGATCCGCTGTCGAAGTTCCTCCCGGACTATCCCGCCCCCGGCAATGCCGTGACTGTGCGGCAATTGCTGAATCATACATCTGGTATCCGCTCATACACCGGCATTCCCGGTTGGATGGTCGAAGCCAACACAGCCAAAGCCTTCACTACGGCGGAGATGATCGCGGAGTTTCAAGATCAGCCCGTGGATTTTCCAGCGGGCAACGCCTTCGCTTACAACAACAGCGGGTACTACTTGCTCGGCGCGGTGATCGAACAGGTGACCGGAAAGCCTTGGTATGAGGCCATGGCGGATGAACTGACCGGGCCAATGGGCGCGTCAACCATCAGTGCCTTTATGAACGAGGCCGGGATCGCCAACATGGCCAAGGGGTACACCCCCAGCGCGGATGGAAACGTGCTCGCGCAAAAGATCCATGCCAGTGTCCCGGGCGCGGCGGGTGCGTTGCGCGGCACTGCGGACGATCTCATCATCTGGACTCATGCTCTTCATTCAGGCGGTGTTGTGAACGATGATCTGTTCGCACAAATGATCGCTCCGACCCAGCTGCCCGATGGAGAGATTGAGAATTACGGCTTCGGGCTGGTCATCACCGATGTGCGTGAGAGGCCAGCAATTGGACACGCGGGAGGTATCTTCGGTTTCGTGACCGACGTGCTCCATGTGCAAGGCGACGGCGTGACCGTGGCGATGCTGGCGAATTCGGACGAGACAAGTGTTCCAATCTCGATGCTCACGCGCAAAATCGCGGCCTATGCGATTGGCGATCCGTTTACCCAATTCACCGCGATTAAGCCCGATATGGAAACGCTCAAGCCGCTATTTGGGCGCTATGCGATTTCCGATACGGAGAACCGCCAATTCTATGAGCGTGATGGCCAGCTCTACACATTGCGCAGCGGAAGCGCGGAAAGCGAAGTCTTCGCTGCTGAAGGGGGGAAGTTCTTCTATGGAGAGTCCTCGCTGTCGTGGTTCGACTTCAGTGAAGGCGAAGATGGCGCTCCTGTAATGCAGATGCGGCCCAACGGGGCGAGAGAGATCGAACGGGCGGCCTATGCGGGCGCAATTGAAGTGATTGAACCGATCGATGTCCCTGTCGAGGTTCTCGCTACATACGCAGGTACCTATGTCACCGACTACGGAATCGCCGTGTTTGGTGTCTCGGATGAAGACCAGCTCACCCTCGTGTTCGCGGGTCAGCCAGAAACGGAGCTGGTCGCCACCAGCGAGAATGTGTTCACGGTTGAAGGGATCGACGTAAACATCTCGTTTGCCCCGGATCCCGGAGCGGGTGATGTGATGACGATGACATTGGTGCAGGGCGGCGTAACACTCAAAGCGCCGCGCTCTGCCGATTAGGGAGACTGGCGTTTCAGCGATCGGGCGAGGTTGGAGCGCGCTTGCGCTTCGAAGCGGTCTTTGCCCCACGCGCTGAAGTATAGCTGATCGCGTTGTTCGAAATGCCGCAGGACTGTGGCGCGCCCTTCGCGAAAGGCTGCGTCTGGCACATGCGCATATTCACGCCGAATTTGGTCTTCGTAAATGTCGAACCGCTCAGGGGATGCGCCCAAAATGGCGAGGTCCATATCAAGGAAGTGCGCGCAGTCTGAGCGGGCTTCGTTGTCCAGCTTATCGGGCAGGAAATGGCCATCGGTCGCCTCGATCATCCGCCGTGCATGGGTGAGGCTTGTCGCGGATACCGGTGGTGCTGACTTGATTAGCAGTTCGGCGCTGCGCCGCTCATTGTCCTTTGCCTGGGGGTCGTAAATCGCGTCGTGAAACAGGATTGCATAGGTCACGGCCAAGGGATCGTGCAGAGTGCCCACAATACTTTGCTGATGATTGAGCAGCGCTTCGATATGCGACCAATCGTGATAGTGCCTTTGCGGCTCGGCGTGACGCTTGCGAAGGTCGCTGAGAAGTTGTTGCGGGATTGTACTAAGCATCGGGCGTCTTGGCGATTGCGTCCTTTGATGCGTTGGGTTTGCGCCGCTTTTCGATGGCTGGTTTCAGCGCAGCCCACCAGATCGCATTGACAGCAACCGACGCCCAGAAAAAGCCATCGCGCACCAATCTCGGAATATCGGGAAGTTCGATAAACCGCGCATAGACGGCGATTCCCGCCCAAAACCAAAGGGCCGCACCAATCGTGATCGCACGGTCATGCCGATCAAACAGTTCAGCTGTCCGCGTTAGGCTTTTCTCGATCATCCAAGCTCCCGCATCCGATCAGGCTCGATTCAAAAGTTTCAAAACGTGATTCGATTGATTCAAAGCCTTCATCAATCGGTTTTGCCCGCCTAAATTTTTTCGCAGATTCATTTTAGGACTTGCGCACCTCACCAGCCTAGCTTTTCTGCCGCGTCGCGGCGTTGCAGCAAACTAATACACCTCTGCTCAAAGCCGCAAGTTTCGTTAAATTGGTATTTACCCTCTTGCGCCGGACTCGGCAGTGATTCACTATCTAGTGGTTGTTCGGGGTCGCCCACCCACAAGACCTAGTGATCGCATGAAGCAATGCCCATCTCTTACCGAGAGGGCTTGTGAGGGGGAAGCGAGTCACTGGTGTGGGTGAATGAAGGCTCCGAGCAGGACCGATTGGCGGAAAACCCACTGCGGAAGCTGTGAGTTTTGTGTTGAAAGGTCTGTATAGAACAGAATCGGAACAAACGCCTTCTTTCGCTAGAAGAGGCAGCGGACCGATTCGGGGAACTCGAAGCGGGGCCAAAATGGAATTCAAAGCGAGCGAAAATGTGTCTGGTGAAGTGCTGACCGACGCCGATACCGGCGAAGCCTTGGGGCAGGCCGAAGAAAATAAGAAAGCTGTGTCCATGGAAAAGAGCGATAAGGGCAGCGAAGAGCTGATCGCGGCCAAGGCTGGCGAAGCGTTGGCAGGCGCGATGGCCGAAGCCACGAAGAGCGCTGCGCTCCCCGATAGTAAGACTGTCAATGCGCGCCGCTTTGATGTGCAGATCGATTCATCGCGCGATGAGAACCTGACCGAATTTGGCAAGGAAACGCTTACCGATCGCTATCTCCTGCCGGGCGAAAGCTATCAGGATCTGTTTGCGCGTGTCGCTGATGCTTATGCCGACGATGCTGAGCACGCGCAGCGTCTTTATGACTATATCTCGAACCTGTGGTTCATGCCTGCAACGCCTGTCCTGTCGAATGGCGGCACAGGGCGTGGTCTTCCGATTTCGTGCTATCTCAACTCGGTCAATGACAGTCTCGATGGCATTGTTGGCACGTGGAACGAAAATGTCTGGCTCGCATCGAAAGGCGGCGGGATTGGCACCTATTGGGGCAATGTGCGCGGGATTGGTGAGCCGGTCGGCCTGAACGGCAAGACCAGCGGCATCATTCCTTTCGTACGCGTGATGGACAGCCTGACGCTGGCCATTTCGCAAGGCTCGCTGCGTCGCGGTTCGGCCGCGTGCTATCTCGATATCTCGCACCCGGAAATCGAAGAATTCCTCGAAATCCGCAAACCGTCGGGCGATTTCAACCGCAAGGCGCTGAACCTGCATCACGGCGTACTGCTGACCGATGAGTTCATGGAAGCGGTGCGCGAAGGCGCCGAATTCGAACTGAAATCACCAAAGACCGGCGAAGTGCGCGGCACAGTCGATGCGCGTTCGCTGTTCCAGAAACTGGTTGAAACCCGGCTCGCTACCGGTGAACCCTACATCGTGTTCAACGACACGGTGAACCGGATGATGCCGAAGCATCACCGCGATCTGGGTCTGAAGGTTTCCACCTCGAACCTGTGCAGCGAAATCACTCTTCCGACCGGCATCGACCACCTCGGCAACGATCGCACGGCTGTGTGCTGCCTGTCCTCGCTCAACCTTGAAAAATGGGATGAGTGGAATGGCGACAAGCAGTTCATCGAAGATGTGATGCGGATGCTCGATAACGTCCTGCAGGATTATATCGACCGCGCACCCGATGAGATGGCGCGCGCCAAATATTCGGCTGAGCGTGAGCGGTCGGTTGGTCTCGGCGTGATGGGCTTCCACTCGTTCCTTCAGCAAAAGGGGCTGGGTTTCGAAAGCGCGATGGCCAAGGCGATGAACCTGAAAATGTTCAAGCATATTCAGGCCAAGGCATCGGAAGCATCCATGCTGCTTGCACAGGAGCGTGGGCCATGCCCTGATGCCGCAGAAATGGGCGCGATGGAGCGCTTCAGCTGCAAGATGGCAATCGCGCCAACCGCTTCAATCTCGATCATTTGCGGCGGCACCTCTGCCTGCATCGAGCCGATCCCGGCGAACATCTACACGCACAAGACCCTGTCGGGCAGTTTCGTGGTCAAGAACCCGTATCTGGAAAAGCTGCTGCGCGAGAAGTCCAAGGATTCCAACAATGTCTGGAATTCGATCCTTGAGCAGGGCGGCAGTGTCCAGCATCTCGATTTCCTGACTGACGAGGAAAAGGCGAGCTTTAAGACCAGCTTTGAAATCGACCAGCGCTGGCTGCTCGAATTCGCCGCTGACCGCTCGCCCTATGTCGATCAGGCCCAGTCGCTGAACCTGTTCATCCCGGCGGATGTCGACAAGTGGGATCTGATGATGCTGCATTTCCAGGCGTGGGAGAAAGGCATCAAGTCGCTGTATTATCTCCGCTCGAAATCGGTCCAGCGCGCAGGCTTTGCCGGCGGCGTAGAGGCCGACAACACCTCCGATGCGCCGGAAATCGAGCTGAAAGCGGAATTGGGCGAACAGCAGACCGATTACGAGGAATGCCTGAGCTGTCAGTGATTGACGGCTGATCATTCGCTTTTGCAGAGCCCCCGCAAGCTCCGGCTTCGCGGGGGCTTTTCATGTCTGCCATCCTTTACGCGGTTTTAAGCCATCCTGCCGTATGTCGCGCGACGCTATGCGGACACGGAAAAGCTCTCGCAAATCGATCAATGTGCCGGGCCGGTATTTCACCGGCTTGGGCGATCCTGTCGATGTGACGCTCAGTGACCTTTCCGAGGGCGGCTGTCGTTTTCCTATTGGCAACCAGAAACTCAATGTCGGTGCGCCGATGCAGATCTATGTTGCCAGCTCCGGCCCGCATCGCGCTTCGGTGCGATGGATTGACGATGGACAAGCGGGGGTGACGTTCGCATCGCCGCTGCCGACTGAGCAATTTGAAAAGTTTCAGGTCAGCCATGTTCCAGATTCGTCTGACGATGCAGAGCCGGGCGAGTTCGAGATCGTGCCGAACGCGTTGCCGCAGCGTTATTGCTAAAGCGATTGGCGGTGCCAATGCGGGACGTTAGGAATTCAGCATGACACTTGGCACTTTGCTCCCGCTGATCTGTATCGCTCTTGCTCTGACCGAAGTGCCGCTGTTCTTGCGCTGGTACAGCTCTGGCAAGATGAGTGCAGGCGCGGCGTACACCGCTGGCGCGCTTTCGCTTGCACTGCCATTCATAGTCTATGTCGTTTTGACATTCGTCGTTCCTGATCTGGGCGCACGCCAAGTTCTGTGACATAACCCCTTCCGGGATCGTTCGCGCTTCGGCGCATCGGACGGGAGTCAAGCAATGCAAACACCACTCTGGATTGGCGCGATTGGGACGCTGATCTTCCTTGCTTTCTTTTTCAATGGTCTGCGTCTGGTGCGCGGAACAGCTGGCCACGCGGCCAATGCGGGCGCGCTGCATATCGGCATGGCGTCGATTGCCTTGCCGGTGATGTGGGTGGTTATCCTGTTCGCGGCGATGCGATGAACACACCCCTTCGCCTATGCGCGGCCGCTGCGCTGGCTATCTTGTTATCGGGATGTGCCAGCCAGATTGATGCGACTGTCAATCAGGATCCGGATACGCCGGGATTCCTGTGGGGCCTATGGCATGGATTTATCTTCCCGTGGAGTTGGATCGGATCGCTCTTCAACCCGGAGATCGCCGTTTATGCCGTGCCGAACAAAGGTGGCTGGTACGATTTCGGCTTCTTCCTGGGTGTGACGGTGCTTGGCGGGGGCAGCTTTTTCGGATCGAAATCGCGCAAGGATTAAGCCGCGGCCACCGCGGCTGGCTCCAGTTCAATCGCCTTGACTCGGTTCCGGCCTGATCGCTTGGCGTTGTAAAGCGCGGCATCGGCAGTCTTGATCAGCTCGTCGCGGTCGATGTCTCCGTCAATCGAGGCAAGCGCGATCCCGATGGACGCCGTTACGATCGATCGACCTGATGCACCGACAGGTATCAGCAGGCTCGAGATTTTGTGGCGGACCTCTTCCGCGACACTTCCAACATCGCCCAGAGTTTCTTCGCACACGGCCGCGACGAACTCTTCGCCGCCATAGCGCGCAGCGATTCCGTCAACGTGATCAAGTGATTGCGCGAGCTCGCGCCCGACCAGACGCAGACATTCATCGCCCGCCTGATGGCCGTGTGTGTCGTTGAACGCTTTGAAATGGTCGAGATCGATCATCAGCACTGCAATGCGGCAACGCGGCGTGGCGTTGGCATTGGCATCGGGATTTTCAGGGCAGAGGCGGGCTTCCACCAACTCATCAAACTCTCGCTGAAAACACCGGCGGTTGGGTAGCCCGGTCAGCGGGTCGCGCTCTGACAATGCTGTGAGCCGTTCATTCGCTTCGAGAAGCTTATGCGAAGTTATGCGGGCGCGCAGATTAAGCAGGAAGTTGTGCTGGCGCAGCTTTTCGAAGCGATGAGCAATCGGGATCGTCGCGATTGCGATGATCGCCAGCAGAACCAGAAAATCGAGATTGTAAGCGGGATCACCTGGACCGCTCCAGATATTGGTCGCAAAGGCGATGGCGATGTAACCTATATCGAAGATGATCAGTCCGCGCATCGAAAACGGCAGGACGAAGTTCGCGAATCCCACCAGCATGCACACTGCCGCAAGATACTTGGCTGTGTCTTCGGGTGGCAGATGCACGCCCAGGTGCACGATGACGGAGGCAAAGGCGATGGGGGCTGCGCCCACACAAAACGCGGTGATCCGTGTCCATCGGCGTGCGCTGGCAACCAGTCCCAACAGCGTGATCGGCGCGACCGCGAGGATGCGAATCACTGCGCCTTCCTTTGCGATTCCGGGATCGATCAGGACATCGATCAGGATGGTTGCGAGGCACACCAGCAAGCCGAGCAGAAACAGGAAGTGGCCGTCGCTTGCGATCCGCTCGGTCACTTCATCACGGTAGAGCGACTGGATAGGGGCGGGCCAATGCGTGTCCGGTTCGCCGCTGGCCATGACCGCATCGATCCGCTCAGGATCGATATCCGCTGGCGCATTTGCTTTGGCAGAGCCCGTTACGGCAACCGGCTCAATCACCGTCGCGTCGTCTGCTGAGATGGTGTGAATCGCCCCCATGGCATCCGCGTTAGCGCGCCATGCTTAAAGCACCGTTAGCCTCAGCCAGAAACGACAGGTCTTTTGCCAAATCCGTGAAAATACGGCATTCTTGCGCCGCGCTCACGTTAATCCGTTGAGCGGCTTGCAAGAGGGTGCAGAGGCGACTCGTTTCGACTCAGATTTTGCACGGTTTATCCCCGCTTAAAGCTCCCCCCTTGCCTTCGATTCGTAGCTCTGATTCCCTATATGGGTAAGCCAACACGCGATAAGGAAACACAAGATGTCGTTGCTCGAAGCCCGCAATACCTACAAGCCGTTCGAATATCCGTGGGCCTACGAATTCTGGAAACGTCAGCAGCAGATCCACTGGATGCCCGAAGAAGTGCCTTTGGGAGAGGATTGCCGCGATTGGGCGCAGAACATCACCGAGCATGAGCGCAATCTGCTCACCCAGATCTTCCGTTTCTTCACCCAGGCCGATGTCGAAGTGCAGGATTGCTATCACGACAAATATGGCCGCGTGTTCAAGCCGACCGAGATCAAAATGA
>JBCBHD010000063.1:0-12502 GCA_038526115.1 Pseudomonadota bacterium
AATTTGCAGCAAAGCCTGAGCAACATGCGCGGTGTCTATTCAAAGACTGTTGCAGCCATGCCGACGCATCAGGCCTATATTGATCGGTTCTGCAAGGCGGAGCCGGTTGCTATGGAAGCGAACGCGGCATGAATCCTTACCTGCTTGATCGCGTCGTTATCGTTGGCGGAGGGACAGCCGGCTGGATGTCGGCTGCGGCTCTCGGTCATTTGCTCGAAGGCTCACCCACGAAAGTCATTTTGATCGAGTCGGAAGCCATCGGAACCGTAGGCGTCGGTGAAGCGACAATTCCGCCGATCATCGCGTTCAATACAATGCTAGGTATCAACGAAGATGAATTCGTGCGCGAGACTAACGCGACCTTTAAGCTTGGCATCGAGTTCGTGGATTGGTTTGAAAAAGGCCACAGCTACATCCACCCGTTCGGCGATTTCGGACGCGATTTCGATGCGATCCCGTTCTATCAGTATTGGCTCCATCGCAAGCTGGCCGGTCAGGAAGACGATCTGTTTTCCTATTCGCTCATGGTGGAGGCGTGTCGGCGCGAGAAGTTCATGCGCCCGGTTCCTGATCGCCCTCAATCAGCCTATGCGGACATCAATTACGCGTTCCAGTTCGATGCTTCGCTTTACGCCGCGTTTCTTCGACGCTTTGCCGAAGCCAAAGGTGTCGAACGGATCGAAGGTCGGATCGAGAGCGTCGCGCAGGATAATGAAACCGGGCATGTGAAAAGCGTGACGCTGGAGCATGGGCAGCAGATCACTGGTGACTTCTTCATCGATTGCTCAGGTTTTCGCGGGCTGCTGATTGAGCAAACTCTGGGAACTGGATACGTCGATTGGCGTCAGTGGCTTCCCTGTGATCGAGCCGTTGCGATCCCGTGTGAGAAGGCGGAATATCCTATTCCCTATACTCGCGCGACCGCGCGTGACGCTGGGTGGCAATGGCGCATTCCGCTTCAGCACCGAACCGGGAATGGTCACGTCTATTGCAGCGAATTTATGGATGATGACACAGCCGAACAGGTGCTGCGTGACAATCTGGACGGGGCTCCGCTAGCGGACGCCAATCGGCTCCGCTTCATGACCGGCCATCGCAAGAAGTTCTGGAATGGCAATGTCCTTGCTCTCGGCTTGGCCGCGGGCTTCATGGAGCCGCTCGAATCCACCAGTATCCATCTGGTTCAAACCAGCCTTGCTCGGTTGCTCACTCATTTCCCCGACAAGCGTTTCAACCCATCTGATATCGAGGCGTTTAACGCTCGCACCCTCAAGGAATATATCCGCGTGCGCGACTTTCTGGTTCTGCACTACACCGCGACCCAGCGTGACGACACGCCATTCTGGCGCCACTGCCAAACGATTGAAAAGCCCGATGAACTGAAGCGGCGGATTGCCCAGTTTCGTGAAGGTGGGCGAATATTCGAAGAGCCGAACGATGTCTTCGGGACTGCGAGCTGGCTGGCGGTGATGTACGGTCAGGGGATTGATCCCGTTGCTACCAATCCGCTCATTGCGAAGCTGCCGATTGAGAGAATTGACTCGATAATCCGACAAATCGGAGCAACAATTGATAACGCAGCCAATGAAATGCCATCACATCGCGAGTTCATTGAGAAAAATTGCTCAGCAAAAATAAATACGTAAGGTTCGGGTGATGCGGAATGGTCGCAAATCCACAGCATTTGACAATCACAGTTGACAACGGTGTCAAGATGCAGTCAAATCACGATAGATAGATTTGCGTGACCCCTAAACGGGGCACCTTGGGAGGGGAAAAACTGGTGAAACTGTCTCGCGCTTGCGCCGCTGGCGGCGTCGTATCGAAGTCGTTGCTTTCGGGCGTATCGACCATCGGACTTTTGGCTGCGGTACCCGCAGTCGCTCAAGATCAACCTGATAGCGAAGAACCAGAGGCTTCCGAGCCGGTCGAAGAAGGTGATCTGATCATCGTGACCGGTATTCGGGCTTCGCTCGAAAGCGCTCAGAACGTTAAGCGCAATGCCGATACATTTGTTGACGTGATCACAGCATCTGACATCGGCGCTCTGCCAGATCGCTCAGTTTCTGAAGCGTTGCAGCGTGTTCCAGGTGTCAGCGTCCTTCGTTTTGCCGGCCCGAACGATCCCGATCACTTCGCGGTTGAGGGAAGCGGTGTCGTAATCCGCGGTCTTCCTTTCGTTCGTTCGGAGCTGAATGGCCGTGATGTCTTTGCCGCCAATTCGGGTGGTGTGTTGGGCTTTGAAGATGTTTCGCCAGAGCTTCTGGGTAGCGTTGTCGTTTTCAAGAACTCGTCTGCCGATCTCATCGAAGGGGGTGCTGCTGGTACGATTGATCTGCGTACGCGCCTGCCGTTTGACCAGGGCGGCCAAGTCATCGCAGCGAGCGTCGAAGCGCAGCTGACCGATTTTGCCGATGAAGTCACACCGGGTGGCTCTTTCCTTTATTCCAACAGCTGGGAAGTTGGTGGCGGCACCTTTGGCCTGCTTGGCAACATCTCTTACAACCGATTGAAAACGCGCGGTGATGGCACCGGAATCGCAGATTTCCGCGATAACGATCCGGGTGGTCTCCTGAACGATCCTTCGGACGATTCAAACTTCATTACCGATGGCAATGGCAATCCGTTGTTCATTCCTTCGGGTGGCAGCATCCGCACTCAGCAATTCGATCGTGAACGGCTTTCGATTGCGGCGGCGGCTCAGTATGAGAGCGCCGATGGTCGCTGGTTGGCCACGGCTCAATTCCTTCGTTCGGATTCGTCACTGCTCTGGGGTGAGAATGTAATCGAAACTGCCGCCGATGGCGCGGCGCGCAGCCGGCCCGGTCTCGACCGCTCTGATTTCGTGTTTGACGATGATGGAGTGTTCACCGGCGGTACCATCACCGACAATTCGCAGTGGCGTGGCCCCAATGCAGGTGGCTATCTCGCTCCGAATGGTGGGCAGCAGATCAATCTGTTCCGTGAGCGTCTCGAAGAGGACATCACCAACGATTACGGCTTCAATCTGAAGTTCTCTGCGACAGACAATCTGCGTTTCAATTTTGATGCGCAGTACATCGATTCAACTTCCGATATTTTCGATCTGACTGTCCATAACAGTTTCTTCAGCCCGGTTACCATCGACTCCACCGCTGGCCGAGTGCCGTTTGTTGGGTTTGAGCCGAGCAATTCTTTCATCCGTTCGGCAATGGATCACACGACGCAGAACGAGGCAGATTCGCTCGCGTTCCGTGGCGACGTTGAGTATGATTTCTCGGGTGATGGCTGGCTTAAGTCGGTCCGCGCAGGGGCGCGGTATTCCGATCAGGATATTCTGATCCGCGAATCTGACTTCAACTGGGGTAACATTTCGGAAGTCTGGACAGGCCGCACGACGAATGGCCCCGGTGACCCCACCATACGCCCGTTCGGCAATCCGAATCCGGCGGTTGAGGCAGTAATTGCACCTCTGTTCGGGACGTTTACGTTCCCGGATTATCAGCGCGGTCTTGGCGCTGGTTTCCAAGGCACTGTGCCATCTTACATCGGCCCTGCGGCTGAGGATTTTGATGGGTTCCAAGCGACTTTCACCAATGTTCTGGACGTAATCGGTGGCAGCCCAAGCGGCTGGACGCCGCTGACCGGTCGTGCCGGCGTGGTGGAAGGGACTCCTTTCCTTCCGAGCGAAATCGGTTCCGTGAAGCGCGAAACGATCGCTGGCTATGTCCGGGCCGATTTCGGGGCTGACAATTTCCTCGGCGGTGAACTGACAGGCAATATCGGCCTGCGGTATGTCCGTACGGATCGGTCTGTCGACACCACAACGACTGTCGATAGCTTCGCCATGTTGTTCCCTTCACTCGTGAACACCGCGGCACCTGGTGAGCCGACGACGAACCAGTGCGATCCTGCGTTCCCGGGGCGCGCCGATCCGACGTTCTCAGAACCGGCGGCCTGCGCGAACCGCGAACAACTGCTGGCTCAATTTGGCGACGGTCAAATCATCCAGCAGCGCGTGGATGTCGACTACGATGAGTGGCTGCCCAGCTTGAACCTCAAGTTGGAATTTGACGGCGGGCATTTGCTGAGATTTGCCGCATCGCGAACAATGACGCGGCCTGGTGTCACGCAGCTCAACGAACGGGTGAATGTGCAGGTCTTGCCAGACACATCTGCCGGAATTGGACAGCCCAATACATTTGGCGGGTTCAGCTCCAACGCGACGGGCAACGCTTCGTTGCTGCCGCAAATCGCGACCAATTTCGATCTGTCATGGGAATGGTATTTCGGCCGCAGCAGTTCGATCACCGTCACCGGTTTCTACAAGGAAATCGATGATTTCATCGCCTTTGCACCGGTTGAGATCGGAGCTCAGTTCGATGGTTTGACGCTGCTTCGCAACACTGAAGTCAATGTCGACGAAAATGCATCGGTGAAGGGCTTTGAAGTCGCTTACCAGCAATTCTACGACTTCCTTCCCGGCGCGCTTAGCGGTCTTGGTTTGCAAGCAACGTACACTTTCATCGATTCCGAAGGTGTCGCCAACACGCTTGATCCTAATCTCGCCAGTGATGATCCTCCGACCGCCCGGTTTGATATTGATGCCGATGTGTTCCCGCGAATTTCGCGTCACAACGTCAACGTAGTGGGGCTTTACGAGAAAGGGATCGTGCAAGCACGCGTTGCGTATAACTGGCGCAGTTCGTTCCAGTTGACGCCGCGTGACGTGATCTTCCCGTTCGCGTCGATCTATCAGCGGGCGACAGGGCAGCTTGATGCGTCGCTGTTTGTTGATGTGACGGACAACCTGAAGGTTGGTGTTCAGGGTGTGAACCTGCTCGACGATATTACCGTAACAGAGCAGACAATCAGCCCCGACGGCCTTCGTGCGCCGCGCAACTTCTTCCGCAATGATCGCCGCTACACATTCATTCTAAGGGCGAATTTCTAATCTCCCGGAGAAAAGCCACCCAAACCGCTTTACTCTCCACTTTTGCCCGGTCAGCGAATGCTGGCCGGGCTTTTTTATGCTGAGCTGCCAGTCAGTCGATCCCGCCAATAAGATGTGAAGAATATGCCGTCCGGATCCCGCTTGGCTCTGAGTTTCAAGAAGGCATCGAATTTGGGCAGGCTTGAACGATAGTGTTCCACCCACTGTGGGAAGTCATAGCGCGGGACAAACTTGCCCCAATGCAGCCGGAACGGGATCTGGTTTTCCTTGAGGATATCCCAGTACTGATCAAAGAATCCTTCATCAGAGTTTGGCACACCCTGATTGTCACGGAACCAATAGACATCAAGCCTGACGGTGCCGTCTTTGTATTCGTCTTTCCCGTTCGTGTAGCCCGGATGCATCCAACCCTTCGTGGGCGAACCGCCATACACTTCGGTTGAGAAATAGCCGGTCGCCGCTGGCCCGCCCTCATCAAACATATCGCGGTAAAGGTTCATGACCTTTTGTGCATGTTGGATCGGAACCCAGATCTCGGTGAATTCGGTGCCAAGGAACACATCATCCACCGTATTATCCATGCACAGGCTGCGCCAATAATAGTCTTGGAAAACAGTCTCTTGACCCGGTTTGGTGATCGGATTGAACAAGGGCATGAGGGTTGAGAACAGCCCACGTACGCTGCCTTGCAAGATCCCAAGTATGAGTCCGAGGAAAAGAACGAGAACGCTTGCCAGCGCGGCCATGATGAAGGTGATCAACCGCCAAAGCCAGCTTAGTGAGCCTTGATCGGGAAGCTGTGCGATATTGCTCATATAATGAGTGATCTTGCTCCACAGCAGCGCCATTTCGCGCCCCAGATCGGTATTGCCGAGCAACACGAAGAACATGGAAGCGAACAATTGCTCTGTCTGCCCGGCGAAGTCTGGCGTGAATTGCTGGTATGGCTTTAGATCATCGTTCGTGAATTCGACACGCGATGCCTGCCAGGTTTGTATTCGCTCTGCACCTTTCTGCGGCCACCAGACAATGCGCGTATACGGGGTGTTTTTCAGGAATTGCTCGAGCGAAGGCTGGTCGTCGTCGCCCGGCCCGAAGAAATCCATCGGGGCTTCGCTGCCGGTTATCAGTGTTGTGCTTTCGGTGCCTTCGATGTTGAACATCTTCACCAGCTGGAAGCGAATTTTCGTAACGACGCCGAGCAATCCCATCGAAGTTCCATAAGCATCGAAATCCGGGTGCTTCTGATCAATCCATTCGGCTTTGCCAGTCCCATCGACTACGCGATATGCAATTGCGTTGTCCCAGCCATAGCAGGTCGAGCCGCCAGCCGAGCCGGTCAGAGTGAAACCGGCAACGGTCTGATGGGTGATCCCGCCAAGCGTGTTCACCGCCCAACCTTTCTCGAAAATCTGGTAAAGAAAGCTGTTTTCCCGCGTGGAGACATGGAACGGATCACGCGGGTCGCAGCCAAGATTGATGCCAGGTTCCGCTTCGACGATACCCTTTTTCTCGTTGACCCATTTGAGGGCGCGCATCTTGTCGAACGCGATG
Source organism: Pseudomonadota bacterium (assembly GCA_038526115.1). GTDB lineage: Bacteria > Pseudomonadota > Alphaproteobacteria > Sphingomonadales > Sphingomonadaceae > Erythrobacter. The sequence continues at coordinate 6,488 of JBCBHD010000063.1, forward strand.
TTGATCTGATCGCCCGCTGGGGCCGATTGCTGCAAAGTTCGGTTGGGAGGTATGTTACCAACGGGATCGGTGTAGATGCTCCACGCGACACTATGGGCCGATCCACGCGAGCGGACCTGCTTTCCGCTTTTCCCCGCGAACTTAACCAGCGCGATGACCTCTTTTTCTGTCGAGGGATGATAGAAACCGTCATCACCAATCGGGATATGTGTGGAAGCCATGATCAGTCGCCCTCTGCCAAGTACCGTGTGTTGCCCGCCAAATAATGCAGCAATCGATGCGAAGAAGATAGGCGCAGAAATACGAAGATAACGGATCGTGTTAGCAAGGCCATAAGCGAGAGGCAGCAGCACAACGCATCGAGAATGTTCGAAAATTTCCCAAGAGGCCTCGTTTCTTGCTTTACCAGCGCGAGTGTGTCGGTCATTAAAGAGCGTCGCAGATTCGTTTCGTGCGCATAGGGGGGCGCACTCTTTGGATGTCAGCACAGGGTCAACCCGTCTCGGCAAGTCAGGCCGGGGCTGCACCGCCTAAAGTGGAATATTCGCTGTCCGGCGGCCTGCTGGCTCGGCTGGCTGGGCTGAAGGCTTCACTGGCCTTTACGTCCTATCAATCCGGCTTTCTCTACATGCTTGGCTCTGGCCCGCAGGGCGGCGCGCAATTGCATCAATCGGGCATGCCGAAGCCGATGGGTCTTTGTGCTGATGGAGAGGGCAGTTTGCTGCTCTCCGCCGGTGCACAACTCATCCGGTTCGAGAATATCCTCAGCGCTGATCAACGCATTAATCAGGTCTATGATGCCTGCTTCATGCCGCGCACGCAGTACCTGACCGGTCAGCTGGATGCGCACGATGTCGGCATTGACGCGGATGGCCGGATCATCTTCGTCAACACGCGCTACAACTGTCTTGCGACAGTATCTGACCGACACAGTTTCAAGCCGGTATGGCAGCCATCCTTCATCAGCGAGATCGTGGATGAGGACCGATGTCATTTGAACGGTCTTGCAATGCGCGATGGCAAGCCAGCCTTTGTCACGGCCGTTTCCCGTTCCAATACGATTGACGGTTGGCGTGATCGCCGCGCCGATGGCGGTGTTGTGATCGATGTCGAAAGCGGGGAAGTGGTGTGCGAAGGGCTTTCTATGCCGCATTCGCCGCGCTGGCACGATGGCAAGCTGTGGGTTCTGAATTCCGGGACCGGTGATCTCGGCTTCGTGGAGTTTGGGCAAGACGGCGCGATGGGGACATTCAAGCCGGTAGCCTTTTGTCCCGGTTTCCTGCGTGGCCTGTCGTTCCACGGCGGCTTTGCGTTCGTTGGTCTTTCGCGGCCGCGCTACAAAAGGTTTGAAGGTCTCGCGCTCGATCAGAAGTTAAAAGATGCTGATAGCGAACCATGGTGCGGCGTGCAGGTGATTGATCTTGCCAAAGGCACTTGCGTCGACTGGTTCAGGATCGATGGCGATATTGGCGAATTGTATGATGTTGAAATGGTTGAAGGCTTTTCCTGCCCGATGACTGTTTCTCCAAATTCTCCCGATGCGGCGACGCTCATCACTGTTGAAGACGGATGATGGCTTAGTCGGTCGAGGAGACCAGGGTCGAATAAACCAGAGCCCGAATGGGGCCGGCTAATTGAAATCTCATGGAAGTCTGCCTGACGGAGCGACCAGGCAGACCAAAAGACCCTGCATTCGCAGGGCAACAGGGGCTGTGTTGTGACGAGTAAGCTTGGTTCAATTGTGGATGGTGTCCGTTCGGCGAAGCGTGGCGAAAGCTGGCTTGATCTAACCGGTGCATCAAACCAACCCGTAACCTCCGCGATGCTGCGTGGCGGGCGAATGACCAAGCAAAATGGCGTGGCTACAAGCTATTCGCCTGAGCTCGGCGTTTCGGTCATGGTTGGCAATGCGCAAAGCGAAGGCGGCCTGCTCAGCCGCGCACTCGCAGCGCTGCGCTGGGGTGCAGCCCCCGCAGCGATCGCCGCGTCAGGACTGGTCGGAGCAACCCCCGCCATGGCGCAGGCGCAAGACGCGTGTGTCGAGACCGCACCAGGCAGCGGTGTGTTTGTATGCGAAGACAATGGCGCTCGGGCTACGACTACGCAGTCGGTTTCGGCTGGCAAGACGTTTGTCTCGATCGAAGACGGGTTCGAGGTCGATACGACTGGTGTGAGCGGTGATGGATTGCGCTTGATCGGCACCGATGGAACATTGGTCGTCGAACAGGTATCTGGTTCCAGCTCGATAACTGGCGATACCGGCATCAGCGCCCAGACCCTACCTGTTGTATCCGCCTCGGCGCGTGCATCTGGGGCTTTGAGGCTCACAACCGCTGGAGATGTGACAGGGAATACCCAAGAGGCCATTTTTGCCCGCTCTCAGATGTTGGGCCTCTCCATCGACACAACCGCCAGTTCCCTGTTTGGGGCAACATCGGGCATCCGCGCTATCAGCTTTGGAACTCAAGGCACTGAACCCGGCGCGAGCCGTGCCGTGACGATTCAAACCGGCAATGTCTACGGGCGTCTTCTGTACGGAATTCGGGCTGAGACGAGCCGCGGTGTGACCGATCTCATCATTAATACGACAGCCGGTTCTGTTTCCAGCGATAACAATGGCATTCAGGTAGACCACCAAGGGGTTGGTGAACTGAGTATCACTACGGCTGATGTCACTTCAGCTCGCTTCACTGGCATCAATTTCGACGCAACCAATGCGTCGCAGGTCAATGTTAATACCACTGCGGGTTCTGTGAACGGGCGCCAATACGGCATACGAGCGCGAAACAACGGTTCAGGCTCCCTCACCATCACCACAGGCGATGTCAACGCGGGCTCCCGCGATGGGATTAACGCCAATGCCTACGGGACCGACGTTGCGATTGATAGCTCGGCTGGCACAATCAACGCTAACACATGGGGCATCCTTACACGGAACTATGGGACTGGCGCGCTTGCCGTTACAACCGGCGATGTCTCAGGAACTGCTGGAGATGGTGTTTCTGCACGGGGCTTTGGTTCCACCCTGACAATTGACACCAGCGCTGGGACCATAACTGGCGGCGCAGCTGGCATCGTTGCTGAACACTACGGCAGTGGTGCTGCAATGATCACGGTCAATGATGTGACCGGCAACGGTAGTGTCGGCATCAGGGCCATCAGCACGCAGGCCACCGCCGCGATCACCGTGCGCGGTTCCTCCGGCGATATCGTAGGCAACACTGACGGCATTTACACCCGCACGGCAGGCTCCGATATCACGGCCGAGAATCTCGACAGCGTCACCGGCCAAAACGGTGACGGTCTAGACCTAGGTTCAGCGGGCGGAGCCGTCACTGTTTCCGACATTGGCACGATCACCGGCAATCTCGGAGCCGGTATCCGGATTGATAGCCAGGGCGGCGATATCTCGATCCAGGGCGTTGGAACGGTTGGCGGTGTGACCGGCACGAGTGGGTCCGGCATCGAAGCCAACGCGTCGATCTTTGGCACGGATGGTAACATCAATATCGGTGACATCGCGGCCATCGGAGCCGTGAGTGGATCGACCAACGGCATCTACGCTCGTACAGCGGGAACAGGCAGCATCACCATTGTTGCCAGCGGCGATGTAACCGGCGGCAATGCCGGTATCCTTGCCGTGACTTACGATACAGGTGCGATTTCGATCGATTCCACCGGTGTCTCCGTTTCGGGCGGATTCGGGAACGGGGTCCAAGCAGCCAATATCAACGGCAGTGGCTCGATCAATATAATGACGGGCGATGTGTCGAGCACATACGGCAATGGCGTGTATGTAGGAGCATATTCTGGCGATACGGTGATCGACACGACTGGCGGTGCAATCACTGCCGGATCAAATGGCATTACCGCCCGCAACGGAATCGGTGCCGCATCGATGTCGATCCTGTCAGGCGATATCACCGCCACCAATTTTGGACTCTATGCCCGCTCACAGACTGGTGATCTGACGGTCGACACAACAGCCGGCGATATCAATGCAGGTAGCTTCGCCGTGGTGGTCTTGTCCGATAATGGTGACGCGACCAGTCTTACCACGGGCAATGTCACATCGACATACGGCAGCGGCGTATTCGCGCGCTCGCGTGGCAATTCCACGAGCCTGACAGTCGACACCACAGCTGGCTCTATTCAAGGGCAGGTCTCAGGCGTTGTCGCCCGCCAGGAAGGCACGGGTTCGCTTTCCGTGACGACCAGTGACACGAATGCGACTGTCTACAGCGGTATCTTCGCGTTGACATACGGAACGGATGCAAGCGTCGATTCCACAGCTGGAACGACAAGCGGCGGCAATTTCGGCGTTTACGCGATCAATCGCGGCACCGGTTCGCTGACCATCACTACAGCGGATGCAATTGGCACAAATTTCGACGGGATTTATGCAAGCAATCAAGGCGGTTCAACGGACCTGACGATCGACACGATGGGCGGATCGGTGTCGGGCGGACGTCACGGCATCTATGCTCGTGACTACGGCACCGGCGCTTTGGCCATCACGACGGGTGATGCGACGGGCTATGGATTGGATGGCGTGCGTGGCCGGAAAGTCGGCGGGACCAGCCTAAGCATCGATACCACCTCCGGTTCGGTGAGCGGATCAAATGCCGGGATCACAGCCACGCTTGATAACGGGTCCGGCGCAGTCTCAGTCCTCACAGGCGCGGTTACGGCGACATCTGGCATGGGAGTGTTCGTCACCAATTCCTACTCCGGAACTGACCTCACGATCGATACGACCGGTGGCCCTGTGGTGGGCAGCATGCCGGGCGTTTACGCTCGGAATGATGGTACCGGGTCAACCTCGGTCACCACAGCAGATGTGACCGGGCAGGCCTTTGACGGTGTCGACGTTCGCGCACAGGGTACGGATGTCTCTGTCGACACGTCGCTTGGCACCGTCGTGGGGCAGCAATCCGGCGTTAGTGTCGCGCATCAGGGGACGGGTTTTGTCGATGTGACTACCGCTGATGTGACCGGCAGCTATGCGGTTGGTGTGGCGGTTACGACTGCGGGATCGGGACTCTCGGTCGACACTTCAGCTGGCAGTGTTGTCGGCGGAAACAATGGCCTGTCGATTACCAACAATGGCTATGGTTCGACCAACATCACCACAGCGAATGTGAGCGGCAACGGGTTTTACGGCATCCTTGTCAACACAGGCGGGTATGCTGGCGACATTGCCATCGACAGTTCCGCCGGTTCTGTGTCCGGAGCGAACACCGGGATCCTAGTGCGTCAAGACGGCTATGGAGCCGTCTCGATCACGAGCGCTGACGTTTCGGGTGCAAACCAGTACGGTATCTATGCGTTCACCATCGGCACCGGTCTGACACTCGACACCGCGGCAGGAACGGTAACCGGCGGGTTCAACGGCATTGACGTGCGCAATAGCGGCTATGGTGCGGCCACAATCACGACCGGCAGCGTCACCGGATACGGAAACTACGGGATCGCTGCGACGTCTTATGCCACCGCCGGGGACCTAACGATTGATTCCAGCGCAGGCGCTGTTTCGGGTAACTACACAGGTGTTCAGGCGCGCCAGTATGGGCAGGGCGCGCTTTCCATCACAACGGCGGATTCCACCGGAGACTTCGGACGAGGCATTTACGGATATCTCGGTGGTGCCTCGACTGGTAATCTGACAATCGATAGCTCTGCAGGCAGCGTTCAAGGCCGGTTTGGCGGGATTTACGCTGTGAATTTCGGTGTTGGCGATACCGTGATTACCACTGGCGCGGTTTCCGGTGGGTTCGGCAACGGTATTGACCTCAACAGCTTTGGCACCAACGCGACCATCGATTCCAGTGCCGGAGCAGTCAGCGGCACTGTTGGTATCAATGCTCGGAATTACGGCACCGGCCAACTCGCAATCACAACGGGTGATGTAACCAGCTCTGGTGGTGACGGTGTCTTTGCATCCAACGATGGCACCGACTTGGTCATTGATACATCTGCTGGCTCAGTAACTGGTGCGTATAACGGGATTACAGC
>JBCBHD010000064.1:0-12462 GCA_038526115.1 Pseudomonadota bacterium
AATCTGCCAATCGGGTGGGCATTTCCGGCATTCGATCGTTTGCAGCTGGAAGATTACGACTGGCTGACGGCGGGAGCCAATGCGCTTCGTCGCAATGCATATCAATTCGTCAATGACCGCCTTGGCTATCCGGTTTCGGACCAGGATTACCTGGCAGGTTTTGTCCTCGACCCATCGGACGCTGAAGAATTCTGGACCCGCATTGATGCAGGGCTTGATGAAGCAAATGAGCGCGGTGTCGGCCGCCGATATGTGTGGGCTCTGCCCCAGGTTGCCCGGGACGGATACACTAGACTCCCCCAAATCGATGAGGATGCAATGGAACCTTTTGATGATGTGCTGTATCCTTTTGCGCTTGGGCGAAACACCACTGTTGCGCCCGAATTCTCCACCTCTGTCACGGTCACCGCATCCGGACATGAGCAGCGCAATTCGCTCTGGTCTGATGCGAGAGTGCATTTCGATGTTGGGCCGGGCATTCGATCTGAAACAGAGCTTGCCGAACTGATTGCATTCTTCCGCGGTCGGCGTGGTGCAGCACGAGGATTCCGCATCAGCGATCCGTTTGACCACAGTTCCAACGGAATGACAGGGACACCAACCCCGCTTGATCAGTTGATCGGCACCGGCGACGGTGCGACTGCAGATTTTCAGCTCATCAAATCATACGGGAGTGGGCTTGAGCCACAGGTCAGACCCATAACCAGACCGCGGGCGGAAACGCTGCTGGTCAGTGTCGATAGCGTAGCATCTTCAGATTGGGTGCTGGGTGAACAAGGGGTGATACAATTCGCGACTGCTCCAGCGGCAGGTGCCGAGATCCGAGCAGGCTTTCTGTTCGACGTTCCCGTACGATTCGCCGAAGATCGGATTGATGTTTCAGGAGTGAATTTCGCCGCCGGCGAAGCCCCGAGCGTTCCGCTAATTGAGCTCCGCGAGTTTGCCTAATGCGTGTGTTCTTTGATCGCGATCTGGATACAGTCGCAACATTTTGGCGGATTTATCGCCGTGACGGGCTGATGTTGGCGTTTACTAGCCATGACCGAGATCTTTTCTTCGCGGGAATTAGACATCGGGCAGCGCCAGGAATGGTGCCGGCTTCGATAAGGCTAACAGCCGATCTTAGCGAAGATAGCGCTGAAGTTCGCGGCGCTCTGAGTCATGCAACAATTCGCGAAGAAGATCTGGCGGCTGGATTGTTTGACCAAGCAGCGATCGAGATCGGAGCTGTGGATTGGGAAACGAGCGACCACCACATTATCTATTCGGGTCAGATTGGCCGAATTGAAGATGATCGCCGCGGCTTCACTGCCGAATTGCGCTCAGCCAAGAGACAACTCGATCAAGACCTGGTTCCGCGCACTAGTCCGACTTGCCGAGCGCTTTTTTGCGGCCCTGGATGCGGCCAAAAGTCAGCGAAATTCACCTCTGTAAGGGAGCTCGTCAGCATCGATATTGATGCCAACGCGGTCGCATTCGAAGGCATAGAACCTGAAAGCTTCATTGATGGACAGCTGCGCTTCTTGGATGGCCCGCAAACGGGAATCGCGTTTGGAATAATGAGCGCGGCCAACGGACAGCTTTCGCTTGACCGGCAGTTGGTTGATGGCACTCAGATCGGAACTCGTACCGAGCTGCGTGAAGGATGCGATCACACCGTGAGAACATGTGCGCAGCGTTTTGGAAATGCCGTAAACTTCCGCGGCGAACCCTCCTTGCCGGGAAACGACTTACTGTCTCGGTATGGACCGTCATCCGGATGACGGAAGGTGAACGTCTTGCCGCGGCTGCGGCAAGTCTGATTGGCGTTCCGTTCAGACTGTACGGTCGCGATCCAGCGACAGGTCTGGATTGCATTGGGCTGGCCGTCTGCTGCCTTAGTCAGATCGGCTATCAAGTAGAAGCGCCTGCAGGGTATCGTCTAAGAAATGCATCGATCGGACACTGGCTGCATTTGGCTGAGCGCGCGTCTTTACGCCCTGCATCGGGTGAGATCCTGACCGGAGATGTCATTCTGACAAAGCCTGGTCCAGCGCAGAACCATTTGGCCATTGCCGAAGGCGATCACAGCATCATCCACGCCCACGCAGGGCTCCGAAGAGTGGTGCGCCAACCTTTGTTCTCGAATCTGACCCTGGTCGCTCGCTGGCGACTTCCTCTGCCTGCAAAGGACAATTGAATGGCTACTCTTGTGCTTTCAGCGGTTGGCAGCATCGCAGGACCATTCGGAACCGCGGTTGGCTCAATCATCGGCAAAGAGATCGATAGCGCTCTTTTCGGCACAACACGCCAGGGACCGCGTCTAAAAGAACTCGCGGTCACAACCTCTAGCTATGGTCAACCGATACAACGTTGCTTCGGCAAAATGCGAGTGGCTGGTTCGGTTGTGTGGGCTACTGACCTTATCGAATCCTCATCGAAAGAAGGCGGGAAAGGGCAACCATCAACTACAGTCTATACCTATTCTGCGTCTTTCGCCGTTGCCCTGTCTAGCACTCCGATTTCTCGACTTGGCCGCATCTGGGCTGACGGCAATCTGCTGCGAGGCAGTAATGAAGACTTGAAGGTAGAGGGTGAGCTCAGGGTCTATCATGGTCGTGGTGATAACCCGGTTGATCCTCTTATCAGCGCCGATCAGGCGGAGCTCGCGCCTGCCTTTCGCGATTTGGCGTATGTCGTTTTCGACAACCTCCAGCTCGCCGACTATGGCAACCGTATCCCCGCGCTGACTTTTGAAGTTTTTGGCGATGATGGTGAGGGCGTGTCGTTGTCACAGATAGCCCCCCAGACGCTTTCATCTAGACAATCATCAAGGATCGATTTTGCTCGCGGGTTTGCCGATGAAGGCGGACCGACCGTTGCAAGCCTTTCTGCAATCGATCAGGTTATGCCGCTTTATTGTGTGACGTCCGGTGAGGGCTTCTCACTTTCGCCAACGCCTTCCCATAGTGATGCGATCACCACACTACCGGAAGAGCTCGCAAGCATCGCAGAAAACGATACTGAAGACCGGACCAAGGAGCGTGCCGAAAACCTCGACACGACACCATTGGGTGTGCGCTACTACGATGAAGAGCGTGATTATCAGCCCGGTGTTCAACGCGCTGTTGGACTGCGGGCCAACGGTCGCGAGAATATCGTCGACATCCCTGCAACAATGAACTCCGATGGCGCGAGACAGCTTGCCAACGGCAACGCACAACGGGCGCGTTGGCACCACGAAAGGGTAACCTGGCGCATCGCCACACTCGACCCTTCGATCCAACCCGGCTCCTTAGTGAAGCTGCCGGAGACACCTGGGCGATGGATCGTGAGAACTTGGGAGTGGTTGGACCGCGGAATAGAATTGAACCTTGAGCGCGCTGCGCCAAACTTAGACTCAATACTAGCAGGGGAGCCCGGCGCCTTGCCCGCACCAGCGGACCTGCCGCTGACATCTACACATCTCCAATTTTTCGAAGTACCTCCTGATAGTGTCGCCAACGGAGTGACCCCTCAGATTTACGCTGCTGCATCTGCGGAAAGCGTATCCTGGCGAGGGGCTGCACTTTTCTCAGAACAAGGTGCAAGTCTCTTGCCACTTGGATCAACAGGGACACGGCGAGCTGCAATTGGCAGTTTATCCGATAGCCTTCGCCCTTCGAATGCCACGCTGCTTGAGCCTCTTGCAACGCTAGACCTCAGGCTTGTTTCGCGTGATCTTGCACTTGAACCATCAGACGTTGTCGGACTTACAGCCGGCAACAATCGCTTGTTGGTGGGCGATGAAATAGTCCAGTTTCTTAACGCGAGCGACTTGGGTGATGGCCACTGGCGACTAAGCGGGCTTTTGCGTGGACGCGGGGGCACAGAGGCATCGGCACTTGGCGGGCACACTGCCGATACCCCAGTTACGCTGTTGGATGACCGCATAAATGGACTGGACGCAGCTCAGACAGGCAACGCACCGACCAGCCGAATTGCTGCCATTGGGCGCGGTGATCAAGAACCAGTTTATGCAGTTCTCCGGAATGCCGGAATCAGCCGTCGACCTCTTTCCCCCGTGCACCCACGCCTTCGAGTCGACGACGAAGACAACTGGATCTTCTGCTGGACGCGTCGTGCGCGCGGATACTGGTTTTGGGAGGACCGAATCGAGGTTCCCTTAGTCGAGGAAACTGAAAGGTATGTGATCGGTTTCGGAGCGGTTTCTGCCCCCCTACAGACTTGGGAAGTCAATACGGCAGAGATAGTTCTATCGGAGATCGAACGGTCTTCGCTCGTCACACAACATGGAAGCGCCCCACTCTGGGTCCGGCAGATCGGCACTTTCGATCAATCGCCCGCGCTCTATCTCGCTACATTGATCTAAGAACAGGAGCTTAGCGTGCCAGAACCGATCTCGTTCACAACCGCGACCAACACACTGTCCCTCCCCTTGCTCTTTCCAGGTCAGGCCCAGAAAGAATTTTATGTTAATCAGTCTCTTACCCTTATAGATGCGCTGCTTCACAGAACCGTTCTGGCTACACTTGCATCTCCGCCAGCCAATGCCGCAGATGGGCAAACTTATCGGGTCGCAGATGCGGCAGATGGAGCTTGGTCTGGCCATGACGAAACGATTGCCATTTTCATAGGCGGCGACTGGCAGTTCATTCCGCCTGTAGAGGGCATGCAGGTGTACGATCAGGATGCAGGCCAATTTGCATGCTACCGGTCTGGTTGGGTGACAGTATCGACACTATCGGCAATCCAAGGCGGCGCTGTGATTGATGTTGAGGCACGCGCCGCAATTGCCGCGCTTTCTCAAACCCTTCGGGACATTGGATTCGTGCCTGAAAGCACCTGATTGAATCTGCCGCCAGCGCATTGAAGAGAAACATAGAATGTTAGGTTCAATTTTTCTCAAGCGAACCCGCTGATAGAGGCTTTCTTGCAACAGTCTGCAGTGATTGATTGCTTGCCACTCACAAGGGGAGAAGTTAGAGACGCATCGTGCCTCACTTCGCAAAAAGGGGAATAAAACAAATGCGCAAGTTCGTCATTGGAATGGCGATGGCTTCTACAGCGCTCACCGCACCTGCCATGGCCCGTGAAGGTCAATGGTATATTGAGGGTAGCGGCGGGGTCATGCTCGTTGAAGATGTTGCTTTCGACGTAAATGGTACTGCAAGCGATGCTAGCGCCGACTACGAAGACACTGGCTATGATTTCGGGGCCGCTGTTGGCCACGATTTTGGCGCTTTCCGTCTCGAAGCCGAGGCAAGCTATCGTGCAGCAAGCCTACAAGAGCTTGATGCTGGCAGCCTGGGCCTCCAGGCGGGTAATCCTGCTGGCGGTGCTGGAACAGCTTTTCTCAATTCCACTCTTCCGGCCGCTGGCGAATTCAACGCGCTGAGCTTCATGCTCAACGGCTTGTTCGACTTTGGTCCCGATGATGGTATCCAAGGCTTCTTCGGTGGCGGCGTCGGTGTAGCACGCGTCGATCTCGACGGCACTGCAGCCCTCAGCGGTCCAGGTGCTTTCGATGATTCGGACACAGGTCTCGCGTGGCAGCTGCTTGCTGGTATCCGCGCACCACTCAGCGACAGTTGGGACGTTGGCCTCAAGTATCGCTACTTCAACGCCACAAACGTTGATATCGTTGATACGCGCGGCTTTGATCTCGCTTCCGACATCAGCTCGCACTCATTGCTCGGTACGGTGACGTATAACTTTGGTGGTGAGGCTCCGCCTCCTCCACCTCCGCCGCCACCTCCGCCACCTCCGCCACCGCCACCGCCACCACCGCCTCCGCCGCCACCGCCGCCTCCACCGGCGCCAGCGTGCAACACCGGTCCGTATATTGTCTTCTTTGACTGGGACGAATCGGTCATCACGGCTGAAGCGGCGACGATTCTCGACAACGCGGTTACTGCTTATGCGAACTGCGGCACGGCCAACGTTATGCTTGCTGGTCACACCGACCGTTCGGGCAGCGTAACTTACAACATGGGTCTTGCAGAGCGTCGTAACTCTTCGGTTACGGACTATCTCACCGGTCGCGGCATTCCAGCCAGCCGGATTTCCGGTGAAGCCTTCGGTGAAGCGCAGCCTCGTGTTGCTACAGCCGACGGTGTGCGGGAACTTCAGAACCGTCGTGTTGAAGTAACTTACGGACCGGGTTCGGGCATGTAAGTTCGGCAATTCGCCAATCAAATTTGAAGGGGGCCGGAGCAATCCGGCCCCTTTTTTATGGGCGACCTGGTTCGATCGAGGCAGGCGTGTGCTACCTTCACCGCAATTCGACTGGGCGACGATATTCGGAGATGCTCCGCTTTGTAACCTGAGCAACTAGATCAAACACACGCCTCTTGGTCCGACAGTGCGACAGTGCGACAGGCCGCCGCAGTGAATTCATATCACCGCAAAACACAATCAGCTGCATGCACCTATGACAGCGCGAAAGACCTAAGCATGGCCTCGGAGCTCGACTAAGCTGGGGTCTCTTCTGTTGTTTCGCCAGCGGCAGTCGCTCGCTCAAGCACAGTAGCTGCGGCTTTCGGCACAAGCCGGATAGCGACCAAGAGAAGGGCCAACCCGATAGGAGTGATCCACAGTGTCGCCAAAACGCCCCTAGAAAGATCTCCGTCGTTCTGAGCAGATACATAGCCCGCCAGATATGGCCCCAGAGCCAATCCAACCAACGTGGTCGCAAGGAAAAACGTAGCCGTGGCCGTCCCTCTCATGCGAGGCAGGACCAAAGATTGGCTGGTTGCAGCGGCGGCCCCCAGGGCTGATGCGGCCAAAGCGCCTACGACCACATTAAGGGCGAGGAACAAAGCCCAATTCTCAGTGGTGTACTGAACAATCGCAAAAGGGATTGGGCTGACGAGGCCGAACAAGATTACCCAAACTCGCCCCGAAGGCGTACGCGTCAAAAGCGCATCCGCCATGCGTCCTCCAAGTATCACTCCCAGAAACCCGCCGGCCGCACCGCCTCCGCCGAGCCAGAATCCAAGTTCAGCTTTAGAAACACCGTCAAATACTCGTTCGGCGTAAGGCGCGCCCCAATAGGATGCCGAATACGCCATGAACGCCACCGTGCCATATCCAAGGATAGTGCAAAGAAACGCAGGCGATCCCCACGTGAGCGCGAATGTCGGATAATCCCGCACTTTGAGAGCACTCACCCACGAAAAGACTGCGTAGTAACCAATCGCCAGCAAGAACCATTGGTCGGTTATCGCAGGCAATTGGACGCCTACAAGTCCACCCAATGCTGAGACGATGACTCCTTCTCCTGAGTCAAGTGCAAGCGTAACGAGGTGCGCAACCACAAATGAAGAAATGAACACGGCCAGATTCAATCCGAGGCTTTTCGCTCCGCGCTCGGCCGCACCAAAAAACGTGAAGCCCGGAATGATTGTGTAGAGTTCGCGAACGAAGCCTCGGAAAGGATGGGGATCCTCCTTTGAAACCAATCCGTCGATAGCACCCCGAACGGGTTCCTTGAGAGTAACCACCCAGGCAGCGAGGAGTATTCCTGGCAGTCCGACTGCGATAAAGGCCGCTTGCCAGCCAGCCAGACCCAACACCGGGTCCCCATTTGGATAGGCCTTGTTCCAAGCATCAACGATCAGTCCGCCAATTGCCAGCGAAACACCACCGCCAATATACAGTCCGGAGCTGTAAATCGCGAGCGCCGTTGCTCGCAATCGGGCCGGAAACCAGTCTGAAATGAGCGAGTAGGCAGATGGGCTAGCTGTGGCCTCGCCAACACCAACACCGATTCTTGCAACTGTCAGCGTCGCAGCGTCTCTCGCAAAGCCTGAGAAGGCTGTCATGGCCGACCAAAGCGTAAGCCCTAGGGTCATGAGGCGAACCCGTTTCCAACTGTCCGCCAACTTGCCAAGTGGAATACCGAACAGTGCGTAGAAGATCGCGAAAGCTGTGCCGTACAGAAAACCAAGATAGGCGTCATCGACGCCCAGGTCTGCCTTGATGTCATTTGCCAAGATCGAGAGGATCTGGCGGTCGATAAAGTTTAGGACATAGACAAGGACGAGAACGCTAAGGGCATACCAGCTATAAGCGGGGACCGGGGTTTCCGGCTGATCTGCCGGCACTGTGACATTTTCGCTCAAGAATTGCTCCCCAACCCAATACGATTGCTCTTCACGATCGCGCGACCATACGGCTCATTCTGCGTAGACTGTGGTATCGGTAATACCGGCGTCAGCAAATCCTTTTTTACGTAGGCGACATGAGTCGCACTCCCCGCAAGCCCTTCCCTGCGGATCGGGATCGTAGCACGACCAACTCCAAGCAGGATCTAATTCCAACCTCGCGCACTCTCTCGCGATATCAGCCTTAGTCATATGCTGAAGCGGAGCATGGATTGTGAATGGTTGCCCTTCCACTCCAGCTTTCGTTCCTAAACGCGCAGTTTCTGCAAAACTTACGATAAATTCGGGACGGCAATCAGGGTATCCGGAATAATCGAGTGCATTGACACCAATGAAGACATCGCTCGCTCCCGCCGCTTCAGCGCATGCGGTCGTCAACGCCAGAAAAACCAGATTCCGGGCAGGAACATAAGTAACCGGTATGTCATCGCCTACTCCCGACTTGGGTACTGCGATACTGTCGGTTAGTGCCGAACCGCCGAACGCCGTCAGGTCAAGGGCAATTTCAATCTGAGATTCCAGCTGAAGCCGTTTTGCAATCCTCTTTGCAGAATTCAATTCAAGCCGATGTCTTTGTCCGTAGTCGACGGAAAGAGCCCGGACCGCAAAACCGCGCTCTTTCGCGATTGCAGCCGTTACCATTGAATCGAGGCCTCCAGACAGAAGGACCACTGCAACAGGCTGCTCTGCTCTGCGGGCAATTTGGGTCATATGAGTCGGATTAGCGCCAACTTCCCGAATGGCAATCACAGGTTGGCTTTTTTGGCTCGCTCAACAGCTTCCGGTGCGACGCGCCTCCGCTCCGAATTGGAATGGTAAACCCGATTCAATTCCCTGGCTATCGATTTGCACCAACGCGGCAGTTTCTCGGCGCACAGCGGTGCGGCCAT
Organism: Pseudomonadota bacterium; assembly: GCA_038526115.1. Classification (GTDB taxonomy): domain Bacteria; phylum Pseudomonadota; class Alphaproteobacteria; order Sphingomonadales; family Sphingomonadaceae; genus Erythrobacter. Next base: position 9,038 of record JBCBHD010000064.1, read on the forward strand.
AGCCATTGCCAGGACAAGTGTACTGAACTGTCACCTTTGCTGCCCCATCCTCAACGATGAATCGACTGCAGTTCCGATCAGAGTGACGTAGTTGGATAAGTTCTATTCCGCTGCGGACGCAGATTTTGCGATCGGCTGAACCGTCGCGATAACGAATGGTCCACTCTCCCTTGGCAAGCCCGCTCAACATCGCGAGCCCATCCGATTGGGCTGCTACAGGAATGCCAAGCAGCAAAACCATTGCCCCAGCGACGCCAGATAAACTGCCAATTGAGCGCTTAAGAGTGGTTTTCATCGTTTGACCTCGCCAAAGAAAAGCGAAAATTGCTTGGAGATTGTCGCAAAAGCACGATGAGTCGTGCATGAACAGAGATAGGCCGCTAGATCGCCAACTCAAACTCTCTCGAACAGAACGCGCAGTCCACGACGATTTTGCCATTCTCGTTGCGCATCGCATTTTGTTCATCAGGCGGAAATCGCGAAAGGACTTTATCGTAATACTCAACACTACAACGACAGCCACGCGATAGGGTGTCGCCCCGCTGGACACGAATCTCTTCCTCTTCATGGAACAGACGCCAAGTTATTCCTTCCATGGACAATGCAGGATCGAGCAACTCCCCGTGGCTGAGCGTACTCGCGAGAGCCAAAACATGCTCCCAGTCCGGATGATCTTGTCGCACATGAAGCCGCTCTCGCCCCTCTTCGCCGTCAGCCAGATGCTGGACTAAGAATCCTGCAGCCAGACGCTTCGAGTCACTCGATTGGCTGGCAACCCGGATCAGGGTCGGCACTTGTTCGGACTGAACAAAGTAATTCTCGCAAGCCTCGGTCAATGTATCGCCATCCAACGGAACGATGCCTTGGTATCTCTTGTCTGCTCCGGTCTCAAATGTGATTGCCAAGTAGCCCTCTCCAAAGAGCGTCTTCAGCGTTGGATTGGCACCGAGCTCCGCCAGCGCTGCGTCTTCATACTCGGCATAACCTCGCATCTCCCCGCCGCGATAATCGCAAACTAGAAGGCTGACGGCTCCGACTTTTGTTTGGGCTTGCATTGTAAGCTGCCCATTTTTGTCTTTCAGCAATCCTCCTATCAAGGCGCCCAGAACGAGCGCCTCGCTCAGCAAATGCGTTACGGGGGCCGGATAATCGTGCGCCGCGAGAACGCGGTCCAAAACGTTGTCCAGGCGAACAATACGTCCACGCGCATTCCGACCAGGCAACGTAAAGCCAAGCAGCTTGTCGTTGAACGTTTCGGCGGGTTCTGAGGGCTGGTTAATTGCGTCCATCAGAAGAATATGGTTGCGAGGCGGCTCACAATAAAGGTCTAGCGCGATTGAACTCGATCGGTCGCAACTTGCGCGCGCTCGATACCTGTCCCCTCAAAAATCATTAGCTGCTGGTCTCATTTTCCTCACCGATCAACTCTCGTAGCGCCAATAAAACGTACGACCGCTATGCTGGCTCGGGAATCTTGAAATTTGCGGCACCTGCTGAGAGCTTGTCGAAGAACTCATCGATCTCGGCATCGTCGATCACCAATGGTGGAAGCAAACGTAGAGTTTGATCCCCAGCGGCGACCGTCAAAAGCTGATGATTGTCACGCAGGTGAACGAAGAATGGCCGGCTTTCGACCTTCATACGGATCCCAAGCATGAGACCTTTGCCACGGACGAAGTCGAAAAGGTCAGGATAATTCCCGATGAACTGTTCAAGCCTTCCGTGAATCCGATCACCTTTCTCCCTGACGCTAGCAAGAAAGTCTTCGTTCGCTACTGCGTCCATAACTGCACTTCCAGCAGCCATTGCAAGAGGATTTCCACCATAGGTTGAGCCATGCGTGCCGAATGTCATACCGCGTGCGGCCTTCTCAGTGGCGAGCAATCCCCCTAGCGGGAACCCACCGCCGATCCCCTTCGCGGTCGCTAGAATATCGGGCTCGATGCCATAGTGCTCATATGCATAGAGGGCACCCGTGCGCGCCATTCCGCATTGAACTTCATCTAGCACCAGCATGAGATCATGCTCGTCAGCAAGAGCCCTCAAGCCCCTCATGAACTCCTCGGAACCTGGACGTATACCGCCTTCGCCCTGGATCGGTTCAACTAGGAAGCCAGCCGTATGTGGCCCGATCAATGCTCGCGCTGCTTCCAGATCGTCAAATTCACAGTATTTGAAGCCATCCAACAGCGGCGAGAAACCATGATGCATCTTGGTCTGGTTCGATGCGCTGATCGTCGCCATCGTCCGACCGTGAAACGCGTTGGTGAAAGTGATCAGCTCGAACCGATCCTTGTCGCCATCTTCGCCCGCATTCTGGTGATAAGCGCGCGCGCACTTGATTGCGGCTTCAACGGCTTCAGCGCCGGAATTGGTAAAGAACACCGTGTCAGCAAAAGTATTGTCGACCAGTTGCTGAGCCAACTTCTCGCCTTGGGGACTGCCATACAGGTTCGACACATGCATCAGCATATCGGCCTGGTTTTGAATCGCTTCGATTAGCCCCTTGTGGGAATGGCCCAGCAGATTTACGGCAATGCCGCTGGCAAAATCGAGATAACGCGTGCCGTCTTCGTCAATAAGATGGCAGTGCTCACCGCGCACTGGCCGAACACCGCAACGCGGATAAACTGGCATCAGCGGAGAAATCGACATGGCATAGTCCTGTGATTGATCCCGTCTCACGGGAAGGTACGAAAGCAAATGGCGGCCCACCCAAGGACCGCCATTGCCGTGTTCTTATGGCCACTCTTTGCGCCGGTCAAACGACCGACGCGGGATGCACCCAGTCTTACTGAACAGGGACCAGATTGACCGCTGAATGCTTGCCTCGACGGTCGACTTCGAGATCGAACTCGAAGCGCTCACCTTCATTGATGGCTGAAAGACCAGATCGTTCAACAGCGCTGATATGAACGAAGGCATCTGGTTGACCATCATCGCGAACCAGGAAGCCAAAGCCCTTCATCGAGTTGAAGAATTTGACCGTACCGGTGGCTTTTTCACCGGTCAGCTCACGCTTAGGCGGACCACCAGCCTGAGGAGCAGCGATCACTTCGCCAACAATCTGGAGATCCTGGGCAGACACCTTGCCACCGCGATCGACCAAGTTGAATTCGAGCTCTTGACCTTCAGCGAGGCCTTCAAGTCCAGCCCGCTCGACTGCGCTGATGTGGACAAACACGTCCTCACCGCCACCCTCTTGAGCGATGAAGCCGAAGCCCTTTTGCCCATTGAAGAACTTGACTGCACCCTTACCGGTGCCGACGACTTGAGCAGGCATACGGTTAAACCCGCCGCCACCGCCGCCACGAGGACCGCCGCCACCGCCGCCACGTGGGCCACCGCCGCCGCCGCCATAGCGATCACCGCCTCCAAAGCGGTCGCCACCACCGCCGCCGTAACGGTCACCACCGCCACCGCCG
>JBCBHD010000065.1:0-12438 GCA_038526115.1 Pseudomonadota bacterium
TCACGGTCGAGCCACCAACAGCCGCTTGAAAATGCTCTTGCGAACCAACCGTCGGGCCACTCGGTCCCGTTGGCGACGGGGTTGGGTTGGAAGTCGGCACAGTATCGGTCGGCAATGGCGGCAGCTCTTCCGGCGCTTCGCGGGAACACGCGCCCAAGGTCGAAACTGAAGCGAGTAGCAGGACAGTCGCAAGTGGCTTGTTCATAATGCTCTTCCTTTCAAACAGGTCCATTTTACGGACGGATCGGCCCCCATGCGGGGTCGGAGGCGTCCACAGGAGTGGGCAGGCGGCGTTCGTTGCGGCCGGTCAGATCGACTTGCCATAGACCCGAACGACCGGAATTGCGTGCGGTTCTGAAAAACTGGATGATCCTTCCGTTGGGAGCCCAGGTTGGTGCCTCATCTTGCCATCCGTTGGTCAGCACCCGAAGGTTACGCCCGGCCGGTGTCATTACCGCGACATTGAAGTCACCCGCGATCCGGGTGAATGCAATCTGATCGCCGCGCGGGCTCCATTCTGGCGTGGCACAGCGGCCGCCGAAAAAGGTGATGCGGCGTTGATTGGTTCCATCAGCATCCATCACATAGCATTGCTGCGATCCCGACCGATCGCTTTCGAAAACGATGCGGCTGCCATCAGGTGAATAGGACCCGCCAATATCGATGCCGGGCGTGGTGGTCAGCCGAGTGCTGCGGCCTCCGGTCACCGGCACGCGGTAGATATCCGTGTTTCCGGCAACGGCCATCGAGTAGAGGATGTGGCGGCCATCAGGCGACCAACGCGGTGCGAGGGTCGGATTGCTGTTTTCGGTCACCAGTGTCTGAGTGCCGCGCCCGATATCATACACATAGATGCGCGGGTTGCCGTCGACATAGGAGAGATACAGGATCTTCGAATAATCGGGCGAATAGCGCGGTGTAAGCGCAGTGGCGCTGCCCAGTGTCAGGAACCGGTGATTGGCCCCGTCGCTGTCCATCACGGCAAGCCGCTTCACGCGCTTATCCTTTGGCCCGGTTTCCGCGATATAGGCGATACGGCTGTCGAAGAACGGGTCTTCGCCCGTCAATCGAGCGTAGATCAGATCGGAACATTTGTGCGCGGCGCGCCGCCAGTCCGCCGGACGTACGACCCAGCCTTCGCGGATAAGTTCATCCTGAAGCGCCACGTCATACAGGTAACAGCCGACCACCAGTTTCCCGTCAGAGCGCGCATTCGCAAAGCCTTGCACCAGCATTTCGGCTCCGCGCCCGCTCCAGCTGCCCCAGGCAGGCGCACGGACTTGCGGAAAGCTTGGCTGCGGCAGACTGTCTGGCCCGGTCGGTTTGAATAGGCCGTTGTTGCGCAAATTGGCTGTAATCACGCGTGAAATTTCCCGACCAAGCGCTGCGGTGCCATTGGCGTTCGCAGGCGTTGGTCGGTCGCTCTGTGTGGCGAAAGCAGGGATGGCGATACCAAGATCCTGCCAGTCACTTTCATCGGTCACAGTGCCGCGCAGCGGGCCATCGTCTTCATCTTCACCGGAAATCGACAGGCTTTCGACCTCCCCGCCTTCCCCGACGGGCTCACCAAGATCGGTGTTCTGCGCCAGCACAGGGGCCGCGCTTAATGGGGCGAGAGAGGTCAGCAGGATCGTGAGTTTTTTCATTACAACCTTCTGTCGAATTGCCACTCGAGATCGTCCCAGCGACTATAGAATTGCTCAGGTAAGTTAAAAGGGGCTGCTCGCCGGACAGCGCGAATTGCGCGTTCGCAATGCGGCCCGACCTGCGGTCGGTTGGATGGCGTGATACTGTTCGGCTGCGTGCGGCAGGTTGGCGTACCTCGCAACGAACCATCTTTATTCAGCTGCCACGATACGGTGGAGATCAGCTTCTCCGCATCTGCGCCTTGCGGAGCAGACCAGTGGCGGCGCAATTGCCGCGTAATGGCCGATCGCAGCGCGGCGCGTTCTGTACGGCCAAACGTGGGTGCCGGTGCCCGCGTTTCGTCTGTGTTTGTCGAGCCGCCCTGCCCCGGCAGGAAATCGTCACCGATCCGGCTTCCCCCGCGATTGGTCGCGCGCGGTGATGGCGTTGCGCGCGGCGTTGGCGGTGTGCGTTCAGTGCGACGCGGCGTTCGGGTTGGCTGAGCGCGGGGAGTTGTGGTGGTGGTGCGCGGTGTTGGAGGCGGCGCGGTTTGTTCAGCTGCTTCTGGCGCGGGCTCAAAAGGCAGAGGATCACTGTCTGGCGTCACTTCCTCACCAAGCGTGGGCGCAATCGCCGCTCTGCTTTCGGCAACCGGTACGGGGGCTGTAGCCTCCAGGCTGACTTCAGTGGCGAGGCTCACGCTCATCCGCTCTGGAATGGCTACGATCTCTTCACGCACCGGCTGGAGCAGCAGCAATGCAACCACCGCGACATGCAGCACCACCGCAACCACAAGGCCGGCGGAATCTTCGCTGCGAAAGGTGGTGCTCTCTCCCATCCTGTCAGCTGGCTATGGAGCCGTGCCTGAATCTGAGGTGACCAACGAGATCGAAGTGAACCCTGCGCGGTTCAGCTCGCCGAGCACGGCCATCGTCCTGCCGTAGTCGACTGCCCGGTCCCCGCGAAACACGATGATAGGCAATTGCCCGTTCGCGCCTCGATCAATTGCAGACAGAGCCGCCGGAAAACCGCCTGCGGGGATCGCCTCGTTCTCGACATAGATTACGCCGTCTACATCGACGGAAATCGTCACCTGCTCCGGCGTCTGATCAACCGGATTGGCGCGGCTATCCGGCAGTTCAACCGGCACGCCAACAGCGAGCAACGGAGCCGTGACCATAAATATGATCAACAGCACCAGCATCACATCCACAAATGGCGTGACATTGATTTCTGCCATGGGAGCGCGGCGAGAGCGGCGGCCTGATCGTCCTGACGAAAGCGAAGCACCCATTACGCTTTATCCAAGTCGCGGCTAAGACCCGCGTGAACCTTGTCCGCGAAGCGTTGCAGCTTCGCTTCATAGCGGTTCACGCGCCCCGAAAAGCGGTTGTAGGCAATCACGGCGGGGATCGCTGCGAACAGGCCAATCGCTGTCGCAAACAGCGCTTCGGAGATGCCCGGCGCGACCACTGCAAGTGACGAGCTTTCCTGAGCGCCGATCTGGAAAAAGCTGTTCATGATGCCCCAAACGGTACCGAACAGGCCCACAAACGGTGCGACAGAACCGGTGGTGGCCAGAAATCCCAGCCGATCCGAAAGTTCATCAGCCTCATGCGCTACCTGGCTTTCCATGGCCGCATTGATCCGGTCTCGCGCAGCGGCTTTGTCTATCGACGGGCCAGACTTCGAGCGCTTCCATTCATCGAGCCCCGCGCTTGCAACGCGTGCTGATGGCACTTCGCGGCGCAATTGCTTGGTCAGCATCGCATCGCGTTCCTTAGTTTCCCAGAAGTCGGCTTCGTATGTGCGGGAACGCTTTTCCAGTCCGCCAATCCGCAGCGTGAACGCGACAATGATGGTCCAGACCCAGATACTGGCAAGGATCAAACCGGCCATCACGGCCTGAACCACAATATCAGCATCAAGAAACAGCTCTAGCGGATCAAGACGGGTTGGCGCAGCAGCGGCCAAAAGCTCGAAAGGCATTGGGTCAGGAAACTCCCTGGTTCATGAATTCGCGAAAAGATGTGCGCCATTCAGCTGGCTGGCGGCGCGGCCTCCCATCAGGTGTAAGAAAAGCAGCGCGCACCTGAGCCGTCGTCAATACTTCATCACCGCGCCGGGCGATTTGCTCCATTCGGACACTCGCTGCGCCAAGCTCATGGCACGTGGTTTCGATCACGATATCATCATCCAGCTTCGCTGGGGTGAGGTACTTGATATTCATCTCTGTCACCGCATAGGCGCCTTCATCCGCTTCAATAGCGGCGCGCTGATCGATTTTCAGCATTCGCAACAGGTCGGACCGTGCGCGCTCGAACCAGCGCAGATAGTTGGCGTGATAGGTGATGCCTGACAGGTCGGTATCCTCGTAATAGACGCGCACGGCATAAAGATGCCGTGAGCCATCGAAGACGCCGCCGGGTTGGGTCGGATTAACCATCGTGTGCGCCATCTAGCGCAGTGCGGAATCGCTGCATAGCGGCGCTGTCGCGGTGTCCACCTTAATGACGGTAGAACGAGGGATTTTTGAGTCTGTTTGACGCCAAAAACGGTCGCAAAGGGACCGCAAGGGCTGACCAGAGGTGTCTATCTCTTCCAGATCATCGGACCTAGAGGCTGCCCGCCAAAGATATGGACATGCAGGTGCGGAACTTCCTGACCGCCATGCGCACCAATATTGGCAAGCAAGCGATAACCCGGCTCAACCAGGCCCTTCATCCGCGCCACTTCACCCACGGCGCGCACGAAGCCGCCAATTTCCGCGTCACTCGCCTTCGCCGAGAAATCCTCCCAGCTGACATATTTGCCTTTTGGGATCACCAGAGTGTGGATCTCGGCCTGCGGGTTGATGTCTTCAAACGCGAACGCCCATTCGTCTTCATAGACTTTGTTCGATGGGATCTCCCCGCGCAGGATCTTCGCGAAGATGTTGTCATCGTCATAGGGAAGCGTTGGATCGATGGGCATGTCTATTCGCTCCGACTGGCTTTTTCTTCGAGACCCGAAAGCCCTTCACGGCGGTCCAGCTCGGCCAGGACATGATCGAGCGACACGCCTTTGGCATCGAGCAGAACAAGCAGGTGGAACAACAGGTCCGCGCTTTCACCCACCAGTTCTTCATTGCTGCCGGAAACCGCCGCAATCACCGTTTCGGTGGCTTCTTCGCCAACTTTCTGTGCGATCTTGGGCAAGCCTTTGGCACTGAGCTTGGCGACATAGCTTTCGTCAGGCGAAGCATTGCGCCGGGAGGCTATGACCTGCTCGAGACGTTCAAGTGTGCTCATCGGATAATCTCTCGTTCAATCGCCGCGTGCTGGCAAGCCAGCGGCTCTGAGCGCTTCATGCGCATCATGGATTGAATGTTCGCCAAAATGGAAGATCGACGCAGCCAACACAGCGCTGGCGTGACCTTCCCGAACGCCTTGCACAAGATGATCCAGCGTGCCGACACCGCCGCTTGCGATCACGGGAATGCTGACCGCATCGGCGATGGTGCGGGTCAGTTCAAGGTCATAGCCGGCCTTCGTCCCGTCTCCATCCATACTGGTGACCAGCAGTTCGCCAGCGCCCAGTTCAGCCAGTTTTACCGCATGCTCAACCGCATCGATGCCGGTTGGCTTACGACCACCATGAGTGAAGATTTCCCAGCGTGCACCGGTCGCATTGGACGTTGCGGTGGATGTTGCTGGCGCGCCTGCCACAGGCACTTCGGGCGCTACCCGGCGCGCATCAACGCTAGCGACCACACATTGGCTGCCGAATTTTGCGGCGATCTCACTTACCAGTTCAGGGCGCTTTACCGCAGCGCTGTTGACCGCGACCTTGTCGGCGCCTGCCAGCAGTAGGGCGCGGGCATCTTCGACCGATGCGACACCGCCGCCGACGGTGACCGGCATGAAGCAAACCTCCGCCGTGCGCTTGACGATATCGAGCAGTGTGCCGCGCCCTTCATGCGTCGCGGAAATATCGAGGAAGCACAGCTCATCCGCACCTGCCTCATCATAAGCGCGGGCTTGCTCCACCGGATCACCCGCATCCTTCAGATCGACAAAGTTCACCCCCTTCACCACGCGCCCATCAGCGACATCGAGGCAGGGGATCACGCGAATACGGACAGTCATGAAACGGTCTCCGGCACCAGAGCCGTAGCCTCACCTTCGGCGAGACAATCATCGCCAACGCACTCCGAACGCAACGCACCGAGCACAGCGATAAAGAGGTACGGCCACAGGAAACTCACAAAGAACGCGCCTGCCATACCGTAGACCAGACCATTCGTGCCAAAGCGCGGCTCGACGAATTTTGCGACCAGCAATGCCAGCGCGAGGAACACGACGACGTTGATCATTGCATACTCGATGGTGCCGACCGTGATGCCGGCCAGAAAGGTCATGCTCAGGAAGAGAAAGCCCATCAGACGCATAGTCAGCCGCGCGTCCCCATCGCGATCGCTGCCGCCAGATCGAGCTTGCCTTCATACAAGGCGCGCCCGGTGATCACCCCTTCAATCCCCTCATCCGCGTGCAGCGACAGGATGTGAATGTCGTCGAGCCCCTTCACCCCGCCACTGGCGATCACGGGTATATCGACTTGCCGGGCAAGTTCCACGGTCGCATCGATGTTCACGCCTTTGAGCAGCCCGTCGCGGCCGATATCGGTGAAAAGCAGCGAAGCCACGCCCGCATCCTCAAACCGGCGGGCGAGATCGACCACGGGGACGTCAGAGACTTCAGCCCAGCCTTCTGTCGCGACCATGCCATCCTTGGCGTCGACAGCGACCACAATGCCGCCTTCCCACTCGCGCGCCATATCCTTTACGAATTCCGGGTCTTTCAGCGCTGCTGAGCCCATCACCACGCGCGAAACGCCGAGGTTGAACCAGCCTTCGACTGCCTTGGCATCGCGGATACCACCGCCAAGCTGCACATGGCCGGGAAAGCGCTCGATTATACCTTTCACCGCATCGATATTGCGCCCTTCACCGGCGAAACTGCCATCGAGATCGACAACATGCAGATGCTCGGCACCCGCTTCGGCAAAGATCATGGCCTGCGCTGCCGGATCGTCACCATAGATGGTCGCACGATCCATGTCGCCTTCCGCGAGACGCACCACTTCACCGCCCTTCAGATCAATGGCAGGAAAAACAATCACGGCGTCCACTCCAGAAAACGCTCCAAGGTCGCCAGCCCATAGGCCTGGCTCTTTTCAGGGTGAAATTGCACGCCCAGCACATTGGCACGCGCCACTGCCGCGACAAGCCCTTCGCCATGGTCTGTCATGGCAGCGATATCGGAAGGGTTTTCAGCAGCGAAGTGGTAGGAATGGAGAAAATACGCCTCCCCACCTTCGATCACTTCGTGGTGCCTCGCATGGGGCAGCATCGCCACATCATTCCAGCCCATATGCGGGATCTTGATCGCCGGATCGCTCGGTTCAACCAATCGGATCTCTCCAGGAATCCAGCCAAGCCCCGGTGTGCTGCCGTGTTCCAGCCCGCGATCCGCAAGCAACTGCATTCCTACGCAAATGCCGAGGAACGGTGCGCCGCCCACATGCACGCGCTCTGTCATGGCATCGACCATATGCGGAATCGCCTTAAGCCCTTCAGCGCAGGCCTTGAACGAGCCGACACCCGGCAGAACAATCCGGTCTGCCGCCCGCACGACATTGGCATCAGCGGTGACCGAAACATTCGCTCCGACCGCTTTCAACGCATTGTGCACCGAATGCAGATTGCCCGCGCCGTAATCGACGAGAGCGATAACCTCACCCACCGAGCTGCCCCTTGGTGCTGGGGATCGCGCCGCCTTTGCGCGGGTCGCGTTCAACAGCGATACGCATGGCGCGGGCAAAGCCTTTGTACAGGCTTTCACAAATGTGGTGGTTGTTGCTGCCGTACAGCAATTCGCAATGCAGCGTCAGTCCAGCGGTTTGAGCGACCGAATGGAACCAGTGTTCGATCAGTTCAGTATCCCATTCGCCGAGCTTCTCCTGCGTGAAACCCGCCTTCCAAACCAGATAGGGCCGTCCTGAGATATCCAGCGAAACGCGGCTCAGTGTTTCGTCCATCGGAGAATAGGCGCTGCCATAGCGGCCAATCCCGGCCTTATCACCTAATGCATCAGACAGCGCCTGACCCAGCGCGATAGCCGAATCCTCCGTCGTGTGATGCTGGTCGACATGCAAATCGCCCGTCACTTTCATTGTCACGTCGATGAGCGAGTGCTTTGAAAACTGTTCAACCATGTGATCGAGAAATCCGATCCCGGTCGAAACGTCATACGCGCCAGTGCCATCAAGATTGACGGAAATCGCTATAGAAGTCTCAGCGGTGTTGCGCTCGACTTTGCCCGTTCTGGGGCCGGATTCTGGGGTCTCAGACATGCCCTGCGCTATAGGCTTGTCTTCGCGTGACGCAAGCGTCGCAGCACCGGATCAGGCTATGCGCCAGAGAGGACCGATCCAGCTAAATTTGCGAACGCAGCACGAAACGCTTGACCAGCGCGGCGCGCCTCGCCACGATTCATCAAGTTATGGCTGATGATACCCCCGATAGCCTGATCCCCTATGACGAGATCGTTCAGGAAGCGCTGCGCGCCGTTGTTGGCCGCGTGCTCGGCGAAATCGAGCAGGGCGGCAGCGAACTGCCTGGAAATCATCACTTTTACATAACCTTCAAGACCGGGGCTCAAGACGTTTCGATCCCCCCGCATCTGCGCGAACGCTTTCCTGATGAGATGACGATCGTATTGCAGAACAAGTTCTGGGACTTGGAAGTGCGCGATGATGGATTCTCGGTCGGCCTGTCTTTCAACCAGATCCCTGCCAAGCTTTCGGTACCGTTTGCGGCAATCACAGCGTTCGTAGATCCAGCGGTCGATTTCGGCCTGCAGTTCCAGGCAGCCGTTGCCGAGATGGCTCCGGAAGAACACGAAGATGCCGAGAACGATCTGACTGATCAGACCGAAACTTCGGCGGATGGATCGGACGATGACGGATCGAATGTCGTAACGGTCGATTTCGGTCGCAAGAAATAGTCTCGGCTGGCTTTCGGCAACGATATGGCCAAGCGACGCACCAACCGTCTGACCAGAGAACTCGAAGCCAACTCGGTTGATAATGAGCCGTCAAGCAACCTGACCATTCCCAGTCCCAACCCGGCAACCAACCTTCTGATTGCCGACATTCTCGTGCGCGGCGCGTCCACCATCATGCGCAAGGATATCGAGAAGCGGGTCGCCACTGCGAGTGCAGACAGCGAGGAGCAGGCGGAAGAATTGCTCGATGGGCGCACGCTTCTTACAACGCTAGCGCTTTATGGGGCGAGCAAACTCGCAACACGTTCACCCGTTGGCCTTGGAATTGTCGCTGGCGGACTGGCGCTGAAGACTCTGTATGATCGAGGCAAAGCGCGGCAATTGGCTCAGCGCAAAGTCAAAGACGCGGATGAGTGAACCAGAGTTAACGTCCGCCCCTTGATTTTCGCCCCGCCTTTGCGGCAACGGGGCGCATGGGTGACGACACTTCGACAGATTTCAAATCGACAGACAAGCTGCACCGGCGCGGATTGCTGTTCATTCTTTCCTCCCCTTCGGGCGCAGGCAAGACAACCTTATCGCGCATGCTCTTGAAGGCAGATGACCAGATCAAGCTGTCGGTTTCCGCCACCACGCGGCCTCCGCGACCGGGGGAAGAAGACGGCGTGCACTACCATTTTGTCTCTGAAGAAACCTTCGACCAGATGGTCGAAGAGGATGATTTCTACGAATGGGCGCATGTCTTTGGCCATCGCTACGGAACTCCCAAAGGCGCGATCCGCAACGCTCTGAAAGAAGGACAGGATTTCCTGTTCGACATCGATTGGCAGGGGACACAGCAACTCTACCAAAAAGACCAGCAGGACGTGGTCAGCGTCTTCATCTTGCCTCCCAGCCTGCCAGAACTGAGACGCCGGTTGGAAGCGCGCGCGCAGGATAGCGAAGATGTGATCGATGGCCGGATGGAACGCGCTCGGGCCGAAATAAGCCACTGGGCCGAATACGATTACGTCGTGATCAACGATAATGTCGATGAGTGCTTTGATCGTGTCCGCGAAGTTCTGGACGCAGAACGGATGCGGCGCACGCGGCAGACGGGTTTGATCCCGTTTGTGCGTGAATTGATGGGATAGACACCCAAACGGCTTTGCCGAAGCTGCAAATTGCGCCGAGCTTCAGGAATATTCGGTTGCGAGCTCATCAATTTCTGACAGCGCACCAACGATCTCGCTCTGATCAAGGAACGATCCCTTGAACGAGTTGGTTGCAAGCAAAGCAATATCCTCGATCGACAAATCTAAGGCGCCTGCAATCGCCGTGAAATTGTCGTTGATGTAGCCGCCGAAATAGGACGGATCATCCGAATTCACAGTTGCTTTGATGCCCTGATCCAGCATCCGTTTCACCGGGCTGTCGGCAATCTCGTCAATCACGCACAGTTTCAGATTGGAAAGCGGGCAGACGGTTAGAGTGTACCCGTCCTGCACAATCCGCTGAACCAATGCTTCGTCTTCCAGCGAACGATTGCCATGATCCACGCGATCAATTTTCAGCGCATCGAGCGCTTGCCAGACATATTCCGGCGGACCTTCTTCGCCTGCATGCGCCACCAGTTTGAGGCCCAGATCACGGCACTTGGCAAAAACGCGAGCAAACTTTTCAGGAGGATGGCCCACTTCCGAGGAATCCAGCCCGACGCCGGTGACCCGATCGAGCCATGGCTGCGCTTGCTCAAGCGTCGCGAAAGCACTATCTTCACTCAGATGTCTGAGGAAACACATGATCAGCTTTGAACTGATGCCGAAGCGCTCTTTTCCTTCATCCAGCGCCCGGAGGATGCCGGATATCACGCGATCAAAAGGAACGCCGCGTTCCGTATGCCCCTGCGGATCGAAGAATATCTCGACATGCCGCACATTGTCCCCGTGCACGCGATCAAGATACGCCATGGTCAGATCGAAAAAGTCCTGCTCTTCCACCAGCACCTGCATGCCGAGATAGTAGAGATCGAGAAACTCCTGAAGATTGGAGAATTGATACGCCGCGGCGACCTCTTCCACACTGCCATAGGGCAGCGTCACGCCGTTGCGGGCAGCAAGTTCGAACATCATCTCCGGCTCCAGCGAACCCTCGATATGCAGGTGCAGTTCTGCTTTCGGAACAGCCGCAATGAACGCTGCTCTTTTGTCGTGATCAGCCATGGTCATCGCTCCAATTCTTGCGGTCCTGCAGCTTCAGGATTTCGTTGGCGCATGGTTTGTTTTGCGCGATCTCATCAACCGTCAGTCCATCGATTTCGTGCGGGAAGATCAGCCAGTCTTCGGTTGTCCGCATATGGTAATCCGGCGTCAGCGAGGTTTGGTTTTTGGAAGGCTTGTAAAAGACAGTCGCGATCTTGATCGTCGATGGCGTGTTGCGACGACAGCGTTTTGTCAGTTCATTGATGAACGCTTCGACGGATTTGCCTGTGTCGAACACATCATCAACGATTAGCAAGGCATCCTCTTCGTTCAGCGTATCGATCAGATAGCCCAGCGCATAGACCTTCACCATGCGGGACTGCTGGCCAATGCCGAGGTAAGACGAGGTGCGGATCGCAATGTGGTCACACTCGATCCCCCGAAATTCGAGCAATTCCTGGACGGCGATCCCTATGGGCGCACCGCCGCGCCAGATACCGACTATGTGAGTCGGTACGAAACCGGATTCGACAATTTTGTTGGCCAGAGCAAACGACAGCTCAAGCAGTTCGTTGGCATCCAGGAATATCTTGCGCTGTTCCACTTTTCCTCCGGCATCCATGGCTTCTCTAGACAGGCAAATGAGGTCTGTCAGAAGAATTTGTCGCGCTAGCAGTCAAGCCGTAACGCGACGCACGGATCAGGACAGACTAGCCGGGCGGATTGTGCTCTTCGAGAAACTTGATAGCAGCGCGCAGTGTTTCAACGCGGGTTTCACTGCGCGACAGCCAGTGATCCTCTCCCTCAAGCGAGATGAGTTCGTAGGGTTTGCCTGCATCTTTCAGCGCGTCCGCCATGATGAAGCTCTGTTCGAACGGTACGACAACATCGTCTTTGCCATGGATCAACAGAACCGGCGCGTCGGCCCGGTCAGCAAAACGGCGCGGAGAGATATCCTTGAGTTCGCGACCTTGCCCAATCTCCTCCTTCAAAACCCGCTTCACCATTGAGTTACTCCCGCTTTCGCGGATCTCAGTTCGGGTCAGCCTTGTGAGATCACTCACGCCTGCGAATGAGACAGCGCAGCGGTAAATGCCCTGCTGCAAGGTGACGCCTGCAAGCGCGGCATAGCCGCCATAGCTTGCGCCCATGATGCAAGCCCGCGACGGATCGACAATCCCTTCGGCAGCCAGATGCGCAATCCCATCAGACAGGTCGGTCTGCATCTTGCGCCCCCATTCGCCATAGCCTGCCCGGATAAAGGCGCGGTCGCGGTTCGTGGACCCACGGAAGTTCGGCTGCAGAACGGCGTATCCCCGATAGGCCACAGCCTGCGCCCACCAATCGAATACCGCATCATCCTGACCTGTCGGGCCGCCATGCGGGAAGACCACCAGAGGCAGGTTGGTCGGATCTTTGCCAGGCGGCAGAGTAAGGATCGCTTCGATCTCCAGCCCGTCGCCCGCTTGGTATGTGATGGTGCTGATCTTGCCGACTTTCTCCGGCGTGACCGCCATCCGCTCATAGCCGAGCGCCGAAGCCGAAAGGTTCTCCAGATCGACATTGAACCACGATCCGGAATCGCC
>JBCBHD010000066.1:0-12398 GCA_038526115.1 Pseudomonadota bacterium
TGCCGACGCTAGGCTTGCTCGGATCGTTGTATCTCTTGTTCTACACACTCACCCCTCAGGAATACCGCAACCGCCAATATCCGAAATGGCCGGGTGCGCTGTTTACGGCGCTGTGGTGGCTCGGCGTTTCCACAGCGATGCCGCCGATCCTGCGCAGCTTTTTCACCTACAATCTCACCTATGGCAGTCTCGCGGGAATCATGATTGCGCTGTTCTTTTGCTGGCTGGTCGGGCTTGGACTCGTTATCGGGGCGGAATTGAACGCGGCGCTGGCTGAACCGGCGCCTTGCGACGACAAAACGGAAAAGGGAGAGACAGCATGAGCGGTCTCATGGAAGGCAAACGCGGACTCATTATGGGTCTCGCCAATGACAAGTCCCTCGCATGGGGCATCGCCAAGCACTTGGCAGATCAAGGCGCACAACTGGCGTTTTCGTATCAAGGTGATGCACTGGCAAAGCGCGTGAAGCCTCTCGCAGAGCAGCTCGGCAGTGATTTCTCTTTCGAATGCGATGTCTCGAATATGGATTCGCTCGACGCAGCCTTCGCTACGCTGAAAGAGCGCTGGGACACGATTGATTTCGTCGTCCACGCCATCGGCTTTTCCGACAAGAGCGAACTGCGCGGGAAATATGTCGACACCAGCCTCGATAACTTCCTGATGACGATGAACATCTCCACTTATTCGTTGGTCGCTGTGACCAAACGTGCGGCGGAGATGATGCCGGATGGCGGCAGCATCCTGACGCTGACCTATTACGGCGCAGAAAAGGTCATGCCGCATTACAACGTGATGGGCGTGGCCAAGGCCGCTCTGGAAACGAGTGTGAAGTACCTTGCCAACGATCTCGGCCCGCAAGGCATCCGGGTCAACGCCATCAGCGCCGGCCCGGTCAAGACGCTGGCTGCCAGCGGTATTGGAGATTTCCGGTACATTCTGAAGTGGAACGAATACAATTCGCCATTGCGGCGCACGATCACCCTGGATGATGTCGGCGGATCAGGGCTCTATTTCCTGTCGGACCTTTCCTCTGGCGTTACCGGAGAAACCCATCACGTTGATGCAGGCTATCACGTTGTCGGCATGAAGCAGGTGGACGCGCCAGACCTTACGCTCGACACGTAGCCAAGGGTACGGCCCTCTATTTCGAGCCGAAACCGGTCGCGATCGTGTGGATCGTACGCATCACGATCAGGACGTCGAGCCAGAACGAGAAATACTTGATGTAGTAGAAGTCGTACTGGAGCTTGATGTCGATATCATCGAGGTTCGCGACATGCCCCTGGTTGACTTGCGCCCAGCCCGTCAGGCCGGGTTTCACGATGTTCCGATATGAATAGAAGGCGAGGTTATCCTCGTACCATTCAGCCAGCGCGTTGGCTTCAGGGCGCGGGCCGATGAGGCTCATTTCGCCCTTCAGGATGTTGAACAGCTGCGGCAGCTCATCCAGCCGGAACTTGCGGATGAAGCGCCCGATCCGAGTCACACGCGCATCTTCGGATTTGGTGATGGCGTCTTCTCGCGCCGCATCGCCGCTTTTTGCCGCACGGTTCGTCATTGAACGGAACTTGTACATGCGGAACGGCTTGCCGCCATATCCGGTCCGGCTTTGCACGTAGAACGGCGAATCGCGGTCCTCCAGCCAGATTGCGAGAGACAGGAACAGCATGATCGGGAGCGTCAGCGCGATCGCGACTATGCTTCCGACGATATCGATCAACCGCTTGATCGGAGTGTAGGACTGATTCGGGATAAGCGAACCGAGCGAATTCTCCGACAGGTGTTCAATCTTCACCTGACCGGTGAGCGACTCGGTAAGCTGCTTGTAGTGGTAGACCGGCACCCCGGCGAGCGATGCCTTGGCGAGCAAGCGCTCCCATTCGTCAGGCAGATCCGCCCGGAAATCGGCAACAATATTGGCGGCACGGTCGCTGGGAATCTCAGGACGGGAGAGGTTTCTTACAGGAAACCCTTCAATCTCTTCCATCAGTTTGGCTTTGCCGAATGGCACGAGATAAAACGGCTGCTGTCGGAGCGAGCGGTTGCTCCAGCGCAGTTGCATCGCGATCAAGGTCGAAACCGCCGCCGAATAGCCGAACATGACCCGGCTGTAATCGGTTCGCAGAGTGAACATCACGATCACCACAAGGATGAAACTCATCCACATGATCGGTACGCCGTGCACGGTTCCTCGCGTCCCGGGCAGATCGAGCACCCGCCCGGCGAGGTACATGCCGAAAAACAAGGCCACCGTTGCCGCGACCGCAGTGTTGATCATGGTCGGATCGACGAAAGCCGGAATGATGCCGAGCAAATCGTAAACGATCAGCGGCGCGAACACGACAATGGTCCACGCCACCCCATACCGAATGAAAGAGGTAATGGGATCGTTGCGACCGCGCATATGCGTCGCCGACGTGATCGGTTCGATCTTCATTATTGTTGTACCTGCACGTTCCCTGACTGATGCAATCAGGCCCCAGCAGCGCCCTTAAACGGGGTTCAGGAGGGGGGCAAGGGTGCCGAGCCTCCGCTTTGGAAGCCAAGTCATGTCGGGAAAACCCGCCTTCCTGCTCGCTTTTGCAGGCCTTACCGAGGAGAACGGCAGCCCGGCATTGCGATCAGTTGCTCCAAGATGGATGCAACTTTTTACATCCGCCACGGGGCCAATCGCCCGAAATATGCGGTTGCCTTGCCATAAGTGGGGGCTGTAGAGGGCGTGTCATCAAGGCCTTCCGGGCCAAATCCGCGTCTTCACACCGACTGGCGAGCTGAACTCCAACATGCTGAATAACAAATCCGTTCTCGTGACCGGGGGCACTGGCTCCTTTGGCAAGGCCTTCGTGCGCACCGTTTTGGAGCGCTATCCCGACATAAAGCGGCTGGTGATCTATTCACGCGATGAGCTGAAGCAGTTCGAAATGGCTCAGCTGTTCCCGCGGTCAGAATACCCTGCACTGCGCTATTTCCTTGGAGATGTGAGGGACGAAGCGCGGTTGAAAAGGGCGCTTGAGGGGATTGATGTTGTCGTCCACGCCGCTGCTCTCAAACAGGTGCCAGCCGCCGAATACAACCCGTTCGAATGCATCAAGACCAATGTTCTGGGTGCACAGAACCTGATCGAGGCGTGCTTCGATGCCAATGTCGGACGCGTTGTCGCGCTTTCGACTGACAAAGCCGCGGCCCCGATCAACCTCTATGGCGCAACCAAACTGTGTTCAGACAAGCTGTTCGTCGCCGCCAACAATGTGAAAGGCGCCCGCGACATCCGCTTCAGCGTCGTTCGCTATGGCAATGTCATGGGCTCACGCGGCTCGGTCATTCCGTTCTTCATGGCGAAGAAAGGTGAAGGCGTGCTGCCGATCACCGACCCCCGGATGACGCGTTTCAACATCTCTTTGCAAGAAGGTGTCGAGATGGTGCTGTGGTCGATCGAAAACGCCGAGGGCGGAGAAGTCCTCGTCCCGAAGATTCCATCCTACCGGATCGGCGATGTTGCCACAGCAATAGACCCTGAAGCCGAGCAAAAGGTCATCGGCATCCGTCCCGGTGAGAAAATCCACGAGGAAATGATTACCGCTTCCGACAGTTTCAACACTGTCGATATGGGCGAATATTACGCCATCCTGCCTGTCTCTGCGGATTACACGATTGAGGATTATTGCAAGGAGAACGGGGGCACACCTGTCGAACCGGGCTTTGCCTATTCGAGCGGCAGCAATCCCGATTTCCTGACTGTCGAACAAATCCGCGCCTTGATCGACGAGCATGTCACCGGGCAGACTATCGACTGATCGCTGGAGCCAGACGTGGCCGACACAAACCTCGAATTCATCCCCTACAGCCGACAGGAAATCAGCGAGGCTGATCTTACAGCCGTCACAGAGCAGCTGCGCTCTGACTTTCTGACACAAGGCCCCGTTGGGGGGGAATTCGAACGCACTTTCGCCAAACGGCATCAGGTCAAACACGCTATTGGCGTTTCAAACGCGACCGCTGCGCTGCATATCGGCTGCCTGGCGTTTGGAGTCGGTCCCGGCAGTCTTGTGTGGACCTGCCCCAACAGCTTTGTTTCCAGTGCCAATTGCGCGATCTTCTGCGGTGCTGAGGTCGATTTCGTCGACACCGATCCACTCACGCGCAATATGTCGCTGGACGAGCTGACGGCCAAGCTCGAAGCGGCGGACAAAACGGGCAAGCTGCCCGATGTGGTGATCCCGGTCGATTTCTCCGGGCTGCCTTGCGACCTTGCAGAAATGCGCGCCCTAGCAGATCGTTATGGCTTCAAGATCCTTGAAGATGCCAGCCATGCGACGGGCGCCACCTACAAGGGCGACCCCATTGGCTCAGCCCATGCGCATGCGACAGTGTTCAGCTTTCATGCGGTCAAAATCGTCACCACCGGCGAAGGCGGGATGATTGTGACGCAAGACGATGCTCTGGCCGAGAAGCTCCGCCTGCTGCGATCCCACGGTGTCACACGCGATGAAAACCTGATGCAGCGCGCCTCTGAAGGCGGCTGGTACTATGAAATGGTCGATCTCGGCTGGAATTACCGCCTGACCGACGTGCAATCCGCTCTCGGCCTGTCACAGCTCTCACGCATGGATGAGTGGCGTGATGCTCGCGAAGCGCGTGCGGATCGCTATGATGTTCTGCTGGCCGATGGCCCGTTCAAGCGCCCTGCCCGTTCCAACGACCGGATGTCCTCATGGCATCTTTATGCGGTCGAACTGACGGAAGACGCCAAGCTGAGCCGTGCAGAAATGTTTGCGGCGATGCGCGAGGCTAAGATCGGCGTGAACGTCCATTACATCCCAATCCATACGCAGCCTTTCTACGAAAAGCTCGGTTTCAAGCGCGAGCAGTTCCCCAATTCGGTCGCCTACTACGATCGCGCCCTTTCGATCCCGCTTTTCCCGGCGATGACCGATGAACAGCAGGACCGGGTTGTTGAAACGATGCTGAAGCTGGCAGCGTAGAATGGCTGACAACATCGCCATTATCCCCGCGCGCGGTGGGTCGAAGCGGATCCCGCGCAAGAATATCAAGGCGTTCGCGGGCAAGCCAATGATTGGTTATGCAATCGAGGCTGCCCTTGCTTGTGAAGCCATCTCTCGCGTGGTCGTCACCACCGATGATGATGAAATTGCCGCGATTGCCGAGGATTTTGGAGCGGAGATCCCGTTTCGTCGTCCGCCCGAACTGGCCGATGACATCACCCCAACCGTTCCGGTGATCCAGCACGCAATCAACGCCTGTCGCACGCGCGGGTTCGAGTTCGAGCACGCCTGCTGCATTTATCCCGGCGTACCGTTCATCCGGACCGACGATCTCGCTGAGGCACTTGCGCTGCTCGAAATGCATGGCGGAGAAGGCTACACCTTCCCGGTGACCGGCTTCCCATCCCCGATACAGCGTGCGTTGAAGCGCGATCAAAGCGGCAGTGTCGCCCCGTTTGACCCCAGCCATGTGAATACGCGAACCCAAGATCTCGAACCCGCTTTCTTCGATGCAGGTCAGTTCTATTGGGGGGCGGCCGAGACTTGGCTGACAGGTGCCAATATCCACGCCAATGGCCGAGCCATAGTGCTGCCCGAATGGCGCGTAGTTGACATCGACACGCCCGAAGACTGGGACCGCGCCGAAGCGCTCCATCGTGCGCTAGACGCGAGCGCCTGAGCGATGAAGATTGCCATCCGGGTCGATGCTTCAGCGCAGATCGGCACCGGGCATGTGAAGCGATCGCTATCGTTGGCTGCCGCTTTGAGAGAGCTTCAGGCGGACGTTCGCTTTGTGACCCGCACTCTAGGTGTGGACAGCGTCGGCCTGATCGCTGCCGAAGGGTTCGAGAACACGATTCTGCTGCCACCACCCGGCAGCGTCTTCACGCCCGATCCCGCCGTGCCGCATTCCGAATGGGCCGAAGTCTCGCTGGATCGCGATGTGAAAGAAACAGTCGAAGCTCTCACCGATTTCCACCCGGATTGGGTGGTGCTTGATAGCTACGCCTTCGATCATCGTTGGCACGAAGCCATCCGCGATGCGCTTGATTGCGGCATCGCCCAGATAGACGACCTTGCCGATCGCGGCCTCGCTTGCGACCTGCTGATCGACCACACTTTCGCGGAAGATCACCAGGCCAAATACAAATCGCACTTGCCAAAGTCCGCACGCTTGCTCGGCGGCCCGCGATTTGGATTGCTGGGGCAAACCTATGCGAAAGCGCCGCGATACGAGTTCAATGAAGAGGTCCGTTCAATTGGGGTCTTCATGGGCGGGGTTGATGCAGGCGCGCATTCGCTTGTCGTGCTCGATGCGCTGGACGCTATCGGATTTGAAGGCGCGGTCGAAGTTGTCGCCACATCCGCCAACCCGCATCTCGGCGATTTGCGCGAGCGGATCGCCAAGCGCGCCAACACAAGACTCTCGCTCGACCTGCCCGATCTCGCCGCTTTCTTTGCCCGGCACGATATCCAGGTTGGCGCAGGTGGCGGTGCCAGTTGGGAGCGGTGCTGTGTCGGCGTGCCAACCTTGTTGGTGGTGGTCGCACCCAACCAGATGTCGGTTGCTCCCCTATTGTTCAAAGCCGGAGTGGCGGCCTTCGCTTCTAAGCCGACGGAGGAATGGTTGGCCAAGCATCTGAGCGCGCTCATCAAGAATGGTGATTTTCGCTCCAGTCTCGCGGCGAATTCGCGCAAACTGGTCGATGGCCTTGGGGCCACGCGTTCCGCTTTGGGTATCCTTGCCGAAAGCCTTTCTGTCCGGCCGGCAACGCCCGACGATTCGCCCATGATGTTCGAATGGCGCGGCCACCCAATCACCCGCGCTGTATCTCAGGAATCGAGTGAATTGATGTGGGACGATCACGTTGCCTGGCTCGACCGCGTGCTCGGAGATCCGGATCGAAAACTGTATGTTGGCGAGATCGGTGGCCGACCGGTTGGTGTGATCCGCTTCGACTTCGCCGAAGAAGCACGCGCCGAAGTGTCGCTCTATCTCGATCCGGCTCTGCACGGCGTTGGCCTCGGCCCGCATTTGTTGCTTGCGGGCGAAGCCGCTGCCGATGCAGCGATTGTCGATGCAACCGTGCTCACAGAGAACCGCCCTTCGCAGCGGCTGTTTGCACGATGCGGCTACACCCAAACCGCTCCGACCCGATGGAAAAAGCACCGCTTGCCCACCGCGCACGCCAAGCTGTAAAGGCCTCGCATCATGCAGATTAATGGACGCCCGATAGGCCTCGACGCCCGCCCCTATCTGATCGCCGAGATGAGTGGGAACCACAACCACTCGCTCGACCGTGCGCTGGAGATCGTCGATGCGGCGGCGGAAAGCGGTGCCGACGCGATCAAGCTGCAAACCTACACCGCCGACACGATCACGCTCGATTGCGACGGACCGGGCTTTGTGATCGAAGATGAGAAGTCGCTGTGGAACGGGCGTCGGCTGCACGAACTTTATGACGAGGCGCACACGCCGTGGGACTGGCACGGGCCGATCATCGAGCGTGCGAGAAAGCATGGTCTCGATTGCTTTTCCTCACCCTTCGACGCAAGCGCGGTCGACTTTCTCGAAAGCCTCGACGTGCCAGCCTACAAGATCGCGAGTTTCGAAGTGATCGACCTGCCGCTGATCCGGAAGGTCGCGGCAACCGGCAAACCGATGATCATCTCGACCGGCATGGCCAGCGTCATCGATATCGGCGAAGCGATCCGCACAGCTCAGGAAGCGGGCAACGACCAGCTCTGCATTCTCAAATGCACCAGCACCTATCCGGCGACACCGGCAAACACGAATATCTCGACCATTCCGAACATGCGCGACACCTTCGGCGTCGAAGTCGGGCTGTCAGACCACACTACGGGGACCGGTGTGGCCGTCGCAGCAACCGCTTTGGGCGCAGTGCTGATTGAAAAGCATTTCACGCTTCGCAGGGCCGATGGCGGGGTAGACAGCACCTTCAGCCTCGAACCCGCCGAGTTTCGCGCCCTTCGCGAAGAAACCGAGCGGGCATGGCAATCGCTCGG
The DNA here is from genome assembly GCA_038526115.1 of Pseudomonadota bacterium. Taxonomy (GTDB): domain Bacteria; phylum Pseudomonadota; class Alphaproteobacteria; order Sphingomonadales; family Sphingomonadaceae; genus Erythrobacter. Next base: position 8,032 of record JBCBHD010000066.1, read on the forward strand.
CCAGGTCACCTATGGCGGCACCAAGGCAGAGGAAGGCTCACGCCAATTCCGCCGCTCACTCTATGTCGCGGAGGATATGGCGGAAGGTGAAGCGTTCAGCGAAGCAAACCTGCGCTCGGTCCGCCCAGGTTTCGGCCTTGCCCCTAAGCATTTCGACACGCTGCTCGGCAAACGCGTGAACCGGGCGCTTACCAAAGGCACGCCGGTCAGCTGGGACCTGATCGCGTAAGCGGTGAATGGCGCACAAAGTCCTCATCATCGGCTGCGGAGCCATTGCGGGCGGGTATGACGCCAAGCGCTCGCTTGAGGATTGGCCGCTTAGTCATGCCGGAGCGATTGCGCGTGATGAGCGGTTTGAGCTGGTCGCCTGTGTTGATCCTGACAAAGCCGGGCGGGAGTTGTTTGCCAAGCAATGGAACATTGCAAACGCTGCGGGGTCGCTTGAAAATCTGGAAGCGGGCCCAGGCGCATTTGATGCAATCGTGATTGCGTCGCCAACACAGCATCACGCCGAGCAGCTTGGTTGGGCTCTTGGTATGCAGCCGAAATTTGTGTTCTGTGAGAAGCCGATCGCAAGCGATTTGGAACGAGCTCAGGACATTGCAGCACGATACAGCGCTGCGCGCATTCCATTGGCGGTCAACTACACCCGCCGCTGGGCTCCCGATCTGGTCGCGCTTGCGCAGCAAGTCCACGATGGCGAGTGGGGAACCCTGATCAGCGCGGTAGGAACCTACACCAAAGGCATTGTCCATAACGGCTCGCACATGGTCGACCTGCTCGGCATGTTTGTTGGCGAGATGCGAGTTCACTCAGTCGGGCCGGGATGGTGCGATTTCTGGGATGATGATCCGACCGTCTCCGCCATGCTCACCACCAGCGATCTCGGCCTGCCGATTCATCTTGTGGCAGGCGACGCCGAGCACGTTACGCAGTTCGAACTGGTCTTGAACTTCGAACGCGGGGAAATCGCCATGCGTGACGGCGGGATGCGGATTGAGACGCGCCGAGTGCAAGACAGCAAGACCTTCGCCGGATACCGACAGCTCGGCCTGCCTGAGAGTGTAGCGGGCCGCTATCCCGAAGCCATGACGTGCGCCTATGCCAACATCGCTGATACACTCGAAACCGGTGCGCCCCTTGCCAGCACGGCGCGCACCGCCATTGAAGCGCATAGAATCTGCGAAGAAATCCGCCTAGAGGCGCTCGAAATCATCAAGAAAGACCCCGAATGACCGACCAACTCGCCCTGCACGGCGGCACGCCCGTGATCACTCGCGAACTCGATGCGTTCAAATCGATGGGCCGCGACGAAGAGGAAGCCGCTGCGCGTGTCGTGCGTTCAGGCGTGCTTTCGGCTTATATCGGTGCGCCCGGTGAGCTGTTTATGGGTGGCACCGAAGTGCGCGCTTTTGAAAAGAAAGCGGCGAAGTTCTTTGGCGTCAAGCACGCACTCGGAGTAAACAGCTGGACCAGCGGGCTGATCGCGGAAGTCGGGGCCATCGGAGTGGAACCCGGAGACGAGATCATCACCTCGCCATGGACGATGAGCGCGACGGCGATGGCGATCCTGCACTGGAACGCGATACCCGTGTTCGCCGATATCGATCGAGAGAGCTTCAACCTCGATCCCGAAAGCGTGCGCGCCAACATCACCCCGCGCACCAAGGCGATCATGGCGGTCGATATCTTCGGTCAGACTGCGGATGTCGCTGCATTGCGAGCAATCGCTGATGAGCATGGGCTGAAACTGCTGGGCGACACGGCGCAAGCTCCGGGCGCGCTGAGCGATGGCGGCCACACCGGCACTGGCTATGATATTGGCGGGTTCAGCCTGAACTATCACAAGCATATCCACTGCGGCGAAGGCGGCATTCTGGTCACCAATGACGACACGCTGGCCGAGCGCCTCGCTCTGATCCGCAACCACGCAGAAAGCGTGCTCAAACCAACCGACCGCAGCCAGCTGAACAACATGATTGGCTACAATTTCCGCATGGGGGAGATTGAAGCCGCGATTGCCAGCGTGCAGCTCGATAAGCTGGCCGAGCGGGTGGCGGATCGTCAGCGTGTGGCGGCGGAACTGAACGAAGGGCTTGGCGGGCTTGCGGGTCTGAACACGCCAAAGGTCGCTGAAGGCGCAACGCATGTCTATTATGTTTATGGCATGACACTCGACCTAGGGACACTGGGCGTATCCCGCGCCAAAATCGTCGAGGCTCTGAAGGCGGAGGGCGTGCCAGCCGTTATGCCGGGCTATCAGAACATCCACCGCCTGCCGATTTTCAACGAGCAGGTCGCCTATGGCACTGGAGGCTATCCCTGGACCCTGCGCGACGACCGCAATTTCGCATATGGTACCGGCACTTGTCCGGCGGCCGAGGAGCTGCATGATGCGAGCTTCCTGGGCCTCAGCATTTGCGTCCATCAACTGCCGAGCGAGGATGTCTCGCAGATTGTCGCAGGCTTCCAGAAAGTCTGGGCCAATTTGGACTCTTTGAAAGGCTGAATGTGGCGGAGTTCCTCGAACTTGTCGGCGACAAGGTTACTCTGCACCCATTCGGTTCGGGGGACATTACCGAGGATTACATCGGCTGGCTTAACGACCCCGAAGTCACCCGCTTCTCCAATCAGCGCTTTCGCACGCATAGCCGCGAAAGCTGCGCGGATTACCTCGCCAGCTTCGCAGGAACGCGAAATCTGTTCGTGAGCGTTCGCGACAAGACCAGCGGCGCACCAATCGGAACGATGACAGCTTACCGCAACCTGTATCACGGCACTTGCGATGTCGGGATCATGATCGGGGCGCGTGACTATTGGGGCGGCGGATATGGTCAGGAAGCGTGGAACCTGATGACCGATTGGTTGATCACAATCGCAGGCGTCCGCAAACTCACCGCCGGTTGCCTGGCTGCCAATGGTGGGATGGTGAAGCTGATGGAGCGATCGGGCATGGTCCCTGATGGTATCCGCAAGGCGCAGGAACTGGTCGATGGCGAACCCATCGACATCGTGCATTATGCCAAATTCGCCGATTGATAGCTTGCCAAGGCCGCTCGCGGTGGCGGTCCATGATGCAGGCGCAGCGAACATGATCGCGCCATGGGTTGAAGCGGCGAATGCGCCCCCGGAACGCGTCATTGCGCAAGGTCCGGCAAAAGCGATCTGGCATGCGCGGTTTGGCGACACGATGGCGATCAGCGAAGATCCCGAAGCGCTGGATGGGATTGCAACATTGCTCAGCGGAACGGGTTGGGCGAGCGATCTCGAACACCGCGCCCGCATTGCCGCGTCAAGCGCCGGCATACTCTCCGTCGCCGTGATCGATCATTGGGTGAACTACGCCATGCGGTTCGAGCGTGGCGGTGTGGTGCAGCACCCTGACACGATCTGGGTCGGCGATGATGACGCTGCAGCAGTGGCACGCGCCGAGTTCCCCCATGTCGCGGTCGAGCAACATCCCAATCTCTACCTCGCCGAGCAGGCAAGCGGCGCGGGGCCAGTGCCCGATGATGGCGATGTGCTATTCTTGCTTGAACCAGCGCGCAGCGACTGGGGCAAGGGTCAGCCGGGAGAATTTCAGGCGCTCGATTATCTAATGGAGCGGCGCGATGCTGCTGGTCTTCCGGAAGGCACGACTATACGCGTGCGTCCGCACCCCTCCGATCCGCCTGGCAAGTTCGACCAGTGGATCGCGCGGAACCCCGACACTGTTCTCGACACATCGCCTGACATGGGTAGCGCGCTGGCAGGTGCGCACTGGGTGGTTGGCATGAATTCCGCAGGTTTGGTCATCGCACTCGAAGCGGGGCGAACCGTCATTAGCGCTCTACCGCCGCATGCCCCGCCTTGCGTATTGCCCCATGCGGCCATCACAAGGCTCTGCGAACTCTAGCCTTTGCGGGCAGCATCCGCCAAAGCAGCGGCTAGGGATCCAAGGGGCGCATGCTTTTTTCAACCGGCACATTCTGGCTGTTTTTCCCGGTGGTGCTCGCGCTGCTGCTGGCAAACCGGCTGAGCCTGCGCTCGGTTGCGGTCCAGAACGCGGTGCTGCTTGGCGCGAGCTACACATTCTACGGATGGTGGGATTGGCGCTTTCTCGGGCTGATCATTGTCTCGACGCTGATCGACTATATCGCAGCGCTAAAGATGGAACGCAGTGAAGACAATCCAGCGCGGAAACGCTGGCTGCACTTGTCGGTATTCGCCAATCTGTCGATCCTCGGCTTTTTCAAATACTTCAATTTCTTCACCGGCGAGCTGAAGGCGGGCCTCGCCGCCGCCGGAGTGAGCGCTGACTGGGCCACGCTCGACATCATCCTGCCGGTGGGCATCTCTTTCTACACGCTACAGACGCTGAGCTATTC
>JBCBHD010000067.1:0-12329 GCA_038526115.1 Pseudomonadota bacterium
CTAGGTCAACAGGATGTAATGTTCGGCGGCGGCGGCGAAGAGCTCGACTGGACGCTTTCGTGCTTGTTCGATGCGATGGGTGCGATGTCGAGCAAGTATAATGATACGCCGGAGCGTGCGTCTCGCGCATTTGACGCGGATCGCGACGGATTTGTCATTGGCGGTGGCGGAGCCATCGTTGTGCTTGAGAGCCTAGAGCATGCGCAGGCACGCGGTGCAAAGATCTACGCCGAAGTCACGGGCTTCTGCGCCACGTCTGATGGGGCTGACATGGTTGCACCTTCGGGTGAAGGCGGAGAGCGGGCGATGCGCGGTGCGGTGAAGACGCTCGGCGAGGACCGCTCAGTCAGCTACATCAACGCCCATGGCACATCGACGCCGGTTGGAGATGTTGGCGAAATTGAAGCGGTTCGCCGGGTTTTCGGAGAAGGTTCGACTCCGCCGGTCAGTTCCACGAAATCGATGACTGGCCACAGCCAGGGAGCCACAGGCGCGCAAGAGGCTGTTTATTGCCTTCTGGCGTTGGAGCATGATTTCATCATTCCTTCGATCAATGTCGAAACGCTCGATCCAGCGCTGAAACCTGAAGAGATTGCCACTCAGCTTGTCGAGAATGCCGGGCTGGATACGGTCATGACGAACTCCTTCGGATTTGGCGGGACCAATGGTTCGATGCTGCTTTCGAAGTTTCGCGGGTAACATTTTGCACCAAAAGGTGAGGTGACTGACAATGGGCGTCCTTTCAGGAAAACGCGGCCTTGTGATGGGCGTGGCTAACGATCGGTCGATCGCTTGGGGCATCGCGAAAGCGTGCGCCGAAGCCGGAGCTGAGTTGGCGTTCACCTATCAGGGTGACGCATTCGGCAAGCGGTTAGAGCCGTTGGCGCAAAGTGTAGGCCCTGACTTCATGCTCGATGTTGACGTAACCGACGACGCATCGCTCGACGCCGCATTCGCAACGTTGCAGGATCGCTGGGGCCAGCTTGACTTTCTGATCCATGCTATCGCTTATTCGGATAAGTCCGAACTCACGGGCCGTATCCTCGAAACCACCCGGCAGAATTTCAAGAATTCGATGGATATCTCTGCCTACAGCTTGATCGAGGTGGCGCGGCGCGCGCATCCGATGATGGTCGAGAACGGCGGTACGATTCTGACGCTGAGCTATATGGGGTCTAACCGTGTCACCCCGAACTATAATGTGATGGGCGTTGCCAAGGCGGCTCTTGAGGCGGGCGTTCGCTATCTCGCCAATGATCTTGGCCCCGAAGGTATCCGCGTGAACGCAATCAGTCCCGGCCCGATGAAGACCCTGGCCGGATCGGCCATCGGCGGAGCGCGAAAGACATTCAAGCACACCGAAGCCAACGCGCCATTGCGCGCTAACGCGACACTGGAAGCCGTGGGTGGCACAGCAGTGTACTTGTGCTCCGATGCAGGGGCTTGCACCACCGGAGAGATTATTCGGGTTGATGGTGGGTTCCACGTTCTTGGCATGCCGCAACACGATCATCTCTGACGCCAATGAGTTCTGAACAGCCACCGTCCTTGTCGCTTTGGCTCCGGGAACTGCCTCACACACTTCAAATCATTGCCAGCCCTCTTAGGCGTGTCGGTCAGACTCGGATTGGCAACGGCCACGGGCAATCAGTTCTGGTCTTTCCTGGAATTCTCTCGAGCGACCGATCCACGTCCCTTATGCGTCGGACATTGGCCCATGCCGGCTATCGCACTTTCCCTTCGAACCTTGGGTTCGTGACGGGGGTTACTCCCGAGTCTTTTGCGAGGGCAGAGTCTATCTTTGCGGACATCTATGCGAGCACTGGGGAACGATTGATTTTGTTGGGGTGGAGCCTGGGCGGGCTTTATGCGCGGGTTCTGGCGCAGCGCCATCCTGACAAGGCTGCGATGGTCGTAACGCTGGGAACACCATTCTCCGGCGATCGCAAGGCCAACAATGCATGGCGGCTCTACAATGCAATCAACGATCATACGGTAGATGCGCCAACTCTACCCGACGATCCGAGCGTCAAACCTCCTGTCCGGACTGTTGCAGTGTGGTCGGCCAATGATGGTGTAATTGCCCCAGAATGTGCGCGCGGCGAAGCGAGCGAGCGCGACGTCGAGATTGAAGTACCGTTTCGCCATTTCGCAATGGGATCAGACCGTAGGGCGATTGAGCAAATTGTCGCAATACTTGATCAGGAGACCGCGCTCTTAGGTGTTATCAGTCCTGAGGAATAACCTGCCTCTGATCGGGCCGACGGAAATGCTCATCTAGGATAACATCCAGCATACCCAGCGCCATCATGAGCATTGGTGACGCATTCAGCTCAGCGCTTGCGTCGGCCTCACCGGCCTTGCGGCGCAGCTTCCGGACATCAGTCAGGGTTTGTCCCTCGGCCAATTGCGCCTTAACTTGTTCCAAAGCTGCGCGTCCCTGCTCGATCAATTGCATGGCTCGAACATGCTCCAATTCTCCCGCATTCACGGATCGCAGCACCTGGCACTGGTAATCACGGCAGGTTTGCGGACGTTCGTGATAGATCTGGCAAACCGCGCAATCGAGCTGTGGGCAGGGCAGAAGAAACCCCGCTTTCCCGTCCGCTTCGACCACCGCCATTCCAGCCTGTCTGGCTGGCTCCACTTCATCCGGAGACAACGGCCCGAAATCGAACAGAGCACCGTCACAGCAGAGGCCGCATTGGGTACATAGGTCTTCGGGATGGCTGGCTTCTGTCGTCACGCCTGAAGTGTATCAGGCTTCAGTCCAGATCCCATGCTCTTTCGCCATGCGATGCGATATCAAGCCCATCCACTTCATCCTCATCACTCACGCGCATGGGGAAGACCACTGACACCATCAATGCGATGATCGCGCTTCCTACAGCGCTCCACACCATGACCACGCCGATACCAATCGCCTGTGCGCTCAATTGGCTAGCGAGTGTTGCTCCACCGAAATATCCAGTGCCTCCGAGTTCTTCAGCAATGAACACGCCGAGCAACAACGAACCCAGGATACCGCCTACTCCGTGAACCGCGAATACATCGAGTGAATCGTCGATTTTCCAGCGATGTTTGACTTGCTGGATTGCGCCATAGCAGACGAGGGCGGCTAGAGCGCCGAACAGCATAGCTGCTCCGGGAGAAACGAACACGGCTGCGGGTGTTATGCAAGCTAGCCCTGCGATTGCACCTGTTGCCCAGCCTACGCTGGTCGGTTTCCCGACTGCTATCCGTTCTGCAAGCATCCAAGTTAGGGCAGCTGCACTTGCTGCAATATGGGTCGAAAGGATTGCGCTCGAGGCGTTGTCATTTGCTCCCAGGGCCGACCCTCCGTTGAATCCAAACCAACCCACCCACAACAGCGCGGCACCGATCATCGTTAGCGCGGGTGCATGTGGAAGCATTGGTTTTTCAGGAAAGCCCTGACGTTTGCCGAGCAGAAGCACCACAACTAAAGCCGAAACGCCTGCCGTCGTATGAACAACGATACCACCTGCGAAATCGAGAGTGCCCAACTGGGACGCGAGCCAGCCTCCGCCCCATACCCAATGCACCACTGGTGCATATACGATCAAAACCCACAGTGCCGCGAACCCCAAAACCCAGGGAAAACGCGCGCGTTCAACCCACGCTCCGACCATCAGGGCAGGGGTGATCACCGCAAATGTCATCTGGAAAAGAGCAAAGCTGCTTTCCGGAACAGCAGTGCCGGGACGCACACTGCCCAAATCCGCCAGCATCAACGCATTGCCGGCACCAATCCAACCGTTCGTGACCTGCCCAAAAGCGAGCGTGTAACCCAAGCCGACCCAGACTAGCGATGCGATGGCGGCGACGCTGGCGCACTGAAGCAGGACGGAGAGCAAGCTTTTTGCGCGTACCAGTCCGCCATAGAAAAGAGCGAGACCGGGAAGAGTCATCAACAGAACCAGCGCGGAAGCGGCAATAATCCAGCCAGTGTCGCCTGTATCGCTATTGGGAAGGGTTGGTGCCTGTGCTGCAGCGGGATGCGCTGCAATTGCAGCTAAGCCTAACATCAATCCTGATTTCCAGCCCGATTTGCGCACCTGACACTCCCCCGTTGTGACGCGGATGTAGGGCGCGAGCGTTCTAGGCGGCAAGCGCGCCAGCTGGGATCATCCACGCTTCAATTGTAAAGTGGTGCGGCGCCTCTGCCGTGATGCCCTATCCGATGAGAGCAGTCAGCACCTGATCAGGCGGGCGATGCCCATCCGCCCAGAAGCGGATATTGGCGATTACCTTTTCTCCGGAGGCCTCGCGGCCTTCAACCGTTGCGCTGCCGATATGCGGCAGTGTCATGACATTGGGGTGATCAATCAAACGTTGATCGACTGTCGGCTCGTCAGGATAAACGTCCAGTCCGGCACCTGCGAGCCGACCAGCCTGAAGGGCGTCAATCAGAGCTTCCTGATCAATAAGCTCCCCGCGCGCCGTGTTGATAATGCTCGCTTCGGGTTTCATCAGCTCAAGGCGGCGGGCATCGAGCAGGTTGCGGGTTTCCTCGGTTAGCGGGCAATGCAGAGTGAGAATATCGGCTTCGCTGATCAGTTGATCGAGATTTTCAACGAACCGAGCGCCAAACATGCTCTCGACAGCTTCTGGCAGGCGCTTTCGATTGTAGTAGGCAGTCTCCAGACCGAAAGCCCGCGCACGGTGAGCCACTGCCTGACCGATCCGGCCCATCCCGACGATGCCGAGCACTTTACCGCGTAGCTTTCGGCCAAGAAGCCCCGAGGGCGCCCAGCCGGTCCATTCGCCGCTCCGGACCAACTGGGTCCCTTCACGGATGCGGCGCGGCACACCGATGATCCCGGCCATCGCAATATCAGCGGTGTCATCGGTGAAAACACCTGGCGTGTTGGTGACAAGGATCTTGCGCTGCGCTGCTGCGGCCAGATCGATATGCTCTGTTCCTGCGCCGAAATTCGCGATCAGCCCGAGCCGTTCGCCTGCCGCAGCAATCATCTCGGCGTCGATACGGTCTGTCACCGTAGGTACGAGAACATCGCAATCCTGCATCGCGGCAATCAGCGCATCACGTCCCATCGGCTGATCAATTGTATTGAGCGATGCATCATACAGCTCGGTCATTCTGGCTTCCACGCTTGGCATCAGCTGGCGAGTGACCACCACCTTGGGTTTGCCATCGGGGAAGTGTGGGGCAGCGTGTGATTGAGCCATGACGCGGGGCTAGTGGCATCGGGCCTTCGGGGTCAAGGCCGCGAATCCCGCATTGAGACATCTGTGGTTCCAGTGGCTTGAAAGCCCAGAGAGTCTATGGTTATCGAAACGTTATGACTGCGATCCGTTTTTCAATCCTCGTTGCGATGGCCGTTTTGGCAGGGACTGCATCGCTCATTGGTTCAGCGCCTGTATACGCACAGGACCGCGAAGTGCCGTATTGGGCATCCATGCGCTTTGACGAAGTGAACATGCGTGTCGGGCCGAGTCAGGAGTACAAGATTGACTGGGTGTACAAGCGCAAAGGCTTGCCCGTGAAGGTTGTCCGCCTGCGCGAAGGCTGGCGTCTTGTTCAAGATCCTGATGGGGCTCAGGGTTGGGTTGCGCAAAGCCAGCTAACGCCCGAACGTGCGGCACTGATTATTGGCGAAGGACTGGTTGACCTGCGGGAAGGGCCGAGTGGTAGCTCAGCCTTGCGATGGCGTGCAGAGCCGGGCGTCGTTGGGTCTCTCGGTGATTGCGAGGCCGATTGGTGCGAAGTGGATATTGGCGGCCGAACAGGGTGGATCGCTGTTGAACGGCTGTGGGGTGCGGGCGAGCCCTGAGACCCGCCCGGCAATAATCATCAGACGATTTCGACAGCGACTGCCGTCGCTTCTCCGCCGCCGATGCAAAGGCTGGCAACACCGCGTGTCTTGCCTTGCGACTTGAGCGCGTTGAGCAGAGTCACGATAATCCGCGTGCCACTTGCACCGATAGGATGACCGAGCGCTGTCGCGCCGCCATTCACATTGATCTTTTCATGCGGAATGCCGACGTCGCGCATCGCGAACATCGCGACACAGGCGAAAGCTTCATTGACTTCCCATAGGTCGACATCGTCGATTGACCACTCCGCTTTCTCAAGCACTTTCTGAATTGCTCCCACGGGAGCGACGGTGAAATCTTTAGGTTCGCGGGCATGGGCGGCCATCGCGACGATTTTTGCGACAGGCTCAGCGCCTTTTTCAGCCGCAACACTCTGACGGGTCAGAACAACCGCCGCAGCGCCGTCCGAAATAGAGCTTGATGTGGCAGCGGTGATCGTTCCGTCTTTGGCGAAGGCTGCTCGCAATTGTGGGATCTTGTCGGGGCGGCCTTTGCCGGGCTGTTCGTCGGTCTCGACAGTCACTTCGCCCTTGCGGGTCGCATAAGTCACCGACACGACTTCATCGGCGAACGCTCCGCTTTCGATTGCTGCGTTTGCGCGGCGTAGCGATTCAATCGAATATTCATCCTGTTGTTCGCGGGTAAGCTGATATTCGTCAGCGGTGTCTTGCGCGAATGTTCCCATGGCGCGGCCTTCTTCATAGGCATCTTCGAGGCCATCCAGGAACATGTGGTCATAGGTTGTGTCATGCCCGATCCGTGCGCCCGAACGGTGCTTTTTGAGTAGGTATGGTGCATTCGTCATGCTTTCCATTCCGCCTGCAACCACAACATCGATAGTTCCGCTAGCCAGCGCCTCTGCGCCCATGATCACGGTCTGCATCCCGCTACCGCAGACTTTGTTGACCGTTGTCGCCTCGACCGATTTCGGCAGGCCACCCTTGATCGCGGCTTGGCGTGCTGGAGCTTGCCCCAGGCCCGCGGGCAAGACACAGCCCATATAGGCGCGGTCGATATCTTCCCCGGCGACACCAGAGCGCTCAACAGCCGCCTTTACAGCTGTTGCGCCTAGGTCGGTTGCGGAAACGTCTGACAATGCGCCTTGCATACCGCCCATCGGAGTGCGGGCATAAGACAGGATCACAATCGGGTCTGCGGCGGAGAACTGGGCCATGCTTGGTTCCTTCAATGAGGGTGTGGCAATTCGCATTGGATGTAATGCTGCGGTGCGGCAAAGGCAATCGACCGCGAGCTGCGAATTCGTATTAGCTTGTCAGCGCTTCACCTTTGCGCAACACTCGATGGCAAATCGAAACGGGTCACATCTGGGAGAGGCAAATGGCCGATGATCGGCAAGACGAACTCGAAGCAATCCTGCGCCGACAACGTGAGGCGTTCACAGCCTCGCGTCCTGAAAGCATGTCGATGCGCAAAGATCGGATCAAGCGCGCCATGGCTCTGCTGAAAGAGCACGGTGAAAGTCTGTGCAAGGCGATGAGTGCCGATTTCGGCAACCGCGCGATGGATCAAAGCATGATCACCGATATCGCCGGGACAGTCGGAGCAGGAAAGCATGCGCTGAAGAACATGGACAAATGGGCCAAGACCGAGAAGCGCCCCGTCCAGTTTCCATTGGGATTGCTCGGAGCGAAAGCAGAAATCCGTTACGAACCAAAAGGCGTGATCGGCATTCTCAGCCCTTGGAATTTCCCGGTCAATCTGGCGTTCTCACCACTCATGCAAGTGCTTGCTGCGGGCAATCGGGCGATGATCAAGCCCAGCGAATTCACCGAGCGCACCAGCCAACTAATGGCAGAACTGGTTGAAGAGTACTTCACTCCCGATGAAGTCGCGGTAGTTACCGGCGGACCGGAGGTCGCTGCTGCCTTTTCATCGTTACCATTCGACCATCTGGTTTTCACCGGTTCGACACCGACAGGGCGCCGCGTCATGGAAGCAGCGGCGAAGAATCTTGTCCCGGTAACACTGGAACTCGGTGGGAAGTCCCCAGTCATCATGGGGCGCAGCGCAGACTTCGCCAAAGCGGGTGAGCGGATCGCGCTTGGCAAGATGATGAATGCCGGGCAGATCTGCCTGGCCCCGGACTACATGTATGTTCCTGAAGACAAGCAGGATGAAGCCATTGCGGGTGTCTCGAGCGGTGTTTCGGCGATGTATCCGACCTTGCTCGACAACGATGACTACGCCTCGGTTGTTTCGGATCGTCATTTTGAGCGGTTGCAGGGCCTTGTCGAAGATGCCCGTGACAAGGGAGCCGAAGTGGTCGAGGTCAATCCCGGCAACGAAGATTTCAGCAACGCAAATCAGCGCAAGATGCCGCTCACCATTCTCAAGAATGTGAATGATGAAATGGAAGCGATGCAAGAGGAGATTTTCGGTCCGGTGCTGCCGGTGAAGACGTACAAAGCGGTCGATCAGGCTATCGACTACGTGAACGACCACGATCGCCCGCTGGGCCTCTATTACTTTGGCGAAGACAAAGAAGAACAGGAACGTGTGCTGACCCGCACCATTTCTGGAGGCGTGACCACCAACGATGTGATTTTCCACGTTTCGATGGAGGATCTTCCATTCGGCGGTGTGGGGCCATCCGGCATGGGGAGTTACCACGCGATTGAAGGCTTCAAGGAGTTCAGCCACGCTCGTTCTGTCTACCATCAGCCGAAGATCGACATTGCGAAACTCGGTGGATTCAAGCCGCCATATGGCAAGGCTTCGCAGAAAGCGGTCGCAAATATGATGAAATAGCGACTGACGGGGCTGGCGCTCGGTTCGATTTTTCGCAACACGGCTACGCAGTTTTGCCCGATTCGCGCTCTTGCGCGGGTCGGGCGACAGGCCTAGTGCCATCGACGGGATTAATTAGCTTGGACATCGCTGTGGTCGACCTCAGCCAGTATCTGCCGATACTGTTATTCATCTTCATCGCGCTCGGCCTTTCGGTGCTGTTCGTGTTCCTCCCTATGGGCGTTTCTCGCCTGACCGGGGCGCACAACCCCGATGCTGAAAAGCTGTCTGAGTATGAGTGCGGCTTTCCTGCATTCGAAGACGCACGCAGTCAGTTTGACGTGCGGTTCTACCTCGTCGCGATCAGCTTCATCATTTTCGATCTGGAAGCTGCATTTCTGTTTCCCTGGGCGGTTAGCCTTGGTGAAACGCAGTGGGTTGGTTGGATCGGGATGATGACCTTTCTTGGAATTCTGGCCATCGGCCTCACCTATGAGTGGAAGAAGGGAGCTCTGGACTGGGAATGAGCACGCCTTCGAACAGCACAATTATCACTCCGCCGACCGCGCCCATCAGCGCGACGGAGGCGGCTGCGACCATGCCGACCGCCAAAGGCGGCGAGGTAAGGCAGCCCGATGCGGACTACTTCAATGCCCTGCAAACAGAAGTGAACGACAAGGGGTTCCTCGTCACTTCGACTGAGGATGTGTTCCAGTGGGCGCGTACGGGTTCGTTGTGGTGGATGACCTTTGGCCTGGCGTGCTGCGCGGTTGAGATGATTCACGTAAACATGCCGCGTTATGACATGGAGCGATTTGGTGCTGCGCCGCGAGCATCCCCGCGCCAGTCTGATCTGATGATCGTGGCGGGGACTCTCTGTAACAAAATGGCCCCTGCGCTGCGCAAGGTTTACGACCAAATGTCTGACCCGAAATACGTGATCAGCATGGGCAGCTGCGCGAATGGCGGCGGCTATTATCACTATTCGTACAGCGTCGTGCGCGGGTGCGATCGGATTGTTCCGGTCGATATCTATGTGCCGGGTTGTCCGCCGACAGCCGAAGCGCTGCTTTATGGCGTGATGCAGTTGCAGCGGAAAATCCGCCGCGTCGGCACCATCGAACGCTGAGGTTAGAGCAATGGCCGTTCTTCACTCAGCACCGAAATTCGCGTCGAACGATGGTGTGATCGACGCTGTCAGCGAAAGCATCAGTGTTTGGCTGATCGACGCGCAGGAACAGCACGGCGAAGTCATCTTCACCGTCAAGCGCGATGCTGTCGCTTTGGTCCTCAGCATTCTTCGTGAAGCGCATGAATATCAGCAGCTAATGGAAATTGCTGGCGCGGATTATCCGGACCGCAGCGAGCGCTTCGAAGTCGTCTACATGCTGCTCAGCCTGACCAAGAATCATCGGATTATGGTCAAGTGCTCGACTGATGAAGATACACCTGTGCCGACAGTTACGACGCTTTGGCCAAATGCTGGTTGGCTCGAACGCGAAGTGTTTGACATGTACGGTGTTACCTTTGCCGGGAACAAGGATCTGCGGCGTATTCTGACCGACTACGGTTTTGAAGGGCATCCTTTCCGCAAAGACTTCCCGATGACGGGTTACACCGAGCTTCGCTACTCGGAAGATGAAAAGCGCGTCGTCTACGAACCGGTTGAGCTTGCACAGGATATGCGAACATTTGACTTTCTCTCGCCTTGGGAAGGTTCGGACTATGTTTTGCCAGGCGATGAGAAGGCCGATGACAAGCCAGAGGAGAAAAAGTGATGCGGTGTACCCGTATTGCCGTGGCCGCTCTGTTGCCGTTTGCTGTCCTCGCCTGCGCTGAAGAAGAGGTGCCTGAAGCAGAGGAACTGGCTGAAGAGACGGAGGCCAAGAGCGATTTCGCCAAGGAAGCACCACCTCCGCCGCCAGCATCGTGGGGCGAAGAGAACTTCTCGGATGACAATGATGGGTCGGATTCTTCGTTCTCCGACGAGCAGGCGGGTAGCGCCGAGGATCTGCGATGAGCATGCAAATCGAAGAATCGCCGACCACTGACGGCGATGTAATCACGAACTACACGATCAATTTCGGTCCGCAGCACCCGGCGGCTCACGGCGTTTTGCGCATGATCATGGAGCTTGATGGCGAAGTGATAGAGCGTATCGATCCGCATGTCGGTTTGCTCCACCGTGGAACCGAAAAGCTGATCGAGCAGAAGACTTATCTGCAGGCTTTGCCATACTTTGATCGGCTCGATTACTGTTCGCCGCTGTGTCAGGAGCACTCCTATGTGCTCGCAATCGAGAAGCTGCTGAATCTCGAAGTGCCGGAGCGCGCGCAATACCTTCGCGTGCTGTTTGCGGAGCTTACACGCATCTGCAACCACTTTCTCAACATGGGTGCACATGTCCTTGATGTTGGGGCATTTACGCCAAATCTGTGGATGATGGATCTGCGCGAAGACTGCCTCAATTTCTTCGAGCGGGCATCGGGCGCTCGGATGCACTCTGCATGGTATCGCCCCGGCGGGGTTCATCAGGATGTGCCGGAGAAACTGCTCGTCGATATCGGCGACTGGATCGACAACCGGCTGTTCGAGCTGTTCGACGATGCAATGAGCCTCGTGATCGACAATCGCATCTTCAAGCAGCGCAATGTCGATATCGCCGTGGTGAGCCGCGATGATGCGATTGCGTGGGGCTTTAGTGGCCCTATGATCCGCGCAGCAGGCATTCCATGGGATCTGCGCAAGTCGCAGCCTTACGACGTCTATGACCGTATGGAGTTTGACATCCCGGTCGGCACCAATTCGGATTGCTATGATCGCTTCATGGTCCGCGTCGCGGAAATTCGCGAGAGCGCCAAGATTATCAAGCAATGCCTTCGCGATATTCCCGAAGGCCCGATTGCGAGCACTGATGGCAAGGTTTCTCCGCCCAAGCGCGGCGAGATGAAGCAGTCGATGGAAAGCTTGATCCATCACTTCAAGCTCTACACCGAAGGCTTCCACGTCCCCGAAGGCGAAGTCTACGTCGCGACCGAAAGCCCCAAGGGAGAATTCGGCGTCTATCTCGTCAGCGACGGCACTAACAAGCCGTATCGTTGCAAGATTCGCCCCACGGCTTTCTCGCACCTGCAAGCGATGGATATGATGAGCAAGGGACACATGCTGCCCGATGCGACCGCCATCCTCGGCGCGATCGACGTGGTGTTTGGGGAGTGTGACCGTTGACCTATATTAAGAACATTGTTCTGTCGGTTTTTGTCGGCGTGTTGGCGTACTTTCTGTTTGTTGCAATAGCGCTAGCCTTCGGCGTTACGGACGTGTCTCTGGCTAAGGTCTTCGCGATTGTTTCAGCAGTTGCTTTTGCGATTGTTCTCGTTGTGAGCCAGAATAGTAGGAGGCAGGCCGATGGCTGATCGCACTCCCGCACCCGATACGCCTGAGCTCCGCGAGCGCTGGGACTCTTTCGCATGGTCAAAAGCCAACAAGGCGAAGGCGGATTACCATATCGCCAAGTACCCGGAAGGGCGGCAGAAATCGGCAGTGATGCCGCTGCTCGATCTGGCCCAGCGTCAGGTCGGTGAAGAGACCGACACGCAGGGCTGGCTGCCGCTGCCGGTGATCGAATATGTCGCCGCCTATATCGACGTGCCGGTGATCCGCGTGCTCGAAGTCGCAACTTTCTATTTCATGTACAACATGAAGCCGGTGGGGAAGTATCA
>JBCBHD010000068.1:0-12104 GCA_038526115.1 Pseudomonadota bacterium
CCATCAGCGCTGTTTGGCCTGAGAACATTCATGTGTCCCGGTTCTGCTGTGAGTGTGTGACCCACGATGAGGCGACCATAGGCGAGTTGATCGATGCAGCCGAATTGCGAGACCAACCGAAATTTGAATCTGTGATCAAGGGATTGATCCGACCCGATCGTGTGCATCGCCTTTGGGAAGGGGCTTGTGATCTCATTGCAGCCGAATATCGCCGCGCCTAACGCTTGCCGCGCGCCCACGCGCTGGCTACCGCAAACGGCATGGCCATTACTCGTTTCGCCCCGTCGCCCACCGGTCGCCTTCATGTCGGCAATATCCGTACCGCTCTGCACAATTGGATGCTCGCCCAGAAATCTGATGGGCAGTTCATCCTCCGTATCGACGATACCGATGCCGCGCGGTCCAAGGAAGAATATGTCGAAGCGATCCGAGCCGACCTGCTTTGGCTAGGCATTTCTGCCGATCGTGAGGAACGGCAGTCTGAGCGGCTTAGCCAGTACGAAGCAGCCTTTTCAAAGTTGCGCGACGCTGGTCAGATCTATCCGGCATACGAGACTCAGCAAGAGCTCGAACTCAAGCGCAAAGTCCTTCTCGGTCGGGGTTTGCCTCCGATCTATGATCGCGGCGCGCTTGAACTCAGCGATGCGGATCGAGCGGCCAAAGAAGCTGAAGGCATCCAGCCTCATTGGCGCTTCAAACTCGATCATGCCGAAGCCATCAGTTGGGACGATGGTGTCCGCGGGACACAGAAATTTGATCCGGCACAGCTTTCCGATCCCGTCATCCGCAGGGCCGACGGGTCCTGGCTCTACATGCTTCCCAGCACTGTCGATGATGTCGATATGGGCGTAACTCAGGTGCTGCGCGGTGAGGACCATGTGTCAAACACGGCGGTACAGATCCAGATGTTCACTGCTTTGGGCGCTACGCCGCCAAGCTTCGCTCATGAGGCTTTGCTGGTTGGCAAGGAAGGCAAGCTCTCGAAGCGATTGGGTTCCTTGGGCTGCGATGCGTTTCGTGAACGCGGAATTGAGCCGGAGGCGATAGTCGCGCTGCTTTCACGGTTGGGCACGTCGCTGCCGGTCGAACCAATTGCGGACCGCGACGCGCTGCTGGAAACGTTCGAACTTTCAACTTTTGGACGCGCTCCTGCCAAATTCGACGATGCCGACCTGGATCGGATCAACACTGCGATTGTGCACGCCATGCCATATGCAGCTGTGAAAGACCGTTTGCCCGAGGGTATGGACGAAGCGGGCTGGCATGCGGTCCAGCCAAATATTGAAACGGTAGGTGATGTTAGTGAGTGGTGGCGGCTTGTCACTGGTCCCATCGAGCAACCCGAGTTTTCAGAAGACGATCGCGCGTATCTGGCCGAAGCCGCAGTTGCGCTCTCGTGGGATCAAGATCCGTGGGGCGCGCTGACATCTGCGCTGAAGGCAAGCACAGGCAGAAAAGGGAAAGCGTTGTTCCTCCCATTGCGCCAGGCGTTGACGGGCATGAACCATGGCCCCGATATGGGTGAGTTGCTGCCTCTGATCGGTGAAGAATCGGCGCGTGAGCGGTTGAGGAAGGGCGCCAATACTTCAGGGTAAGTGCGTATCGGCTTGTCTTTCACTCGCCTTGACGAATAGCCACTTTTCAGACCGCGGATTACTCCAAGGATGCAGTCTCTTTCGTCTTTGTAAGGACTGCCGATGTTCAAGGTCGTCGCCGCCAAATTTCTTGTCACGTGCTTTGTCGCGGGAGCCGTTTGTGCGCAGGCCGCCCCACCAGCTGGATGGCAATCGGTTGACAACAATGATGTTGGAGACGTGTTTCGCGGGCCGGGCGAACAGACCGTGCGAGTGGCCAGTCGTGCGGAAATCGAAAGCGAGTGCAATTGCACTCTGACCGAAGGCTGGAGCGAAGCGACCATTCTGCAAGGCCTTTCCGTGATGTGGATTGATGTCGCGGATCACTCTGTTTCAGGGGTTGGCGCCAGCCTGTCTCTGGTTGGAGAGGCAATGACCGAAACGGGCGATGTCAGCATAGTCGCACGCGGCGTGGGCGATCGGCTAAATGTGCTTTTGACATCCGCTACCATGGCCGCCGCGAAAGCGGAGCAATTGGTCGCGGCGGATTGGTCGAACGGTTCAGGACGTGCGCGTGTTGCCAGTGCGGCGACCCAACCCCAGCCTAAACAGCGGCAGCGGACCCCGGCGAACACCTCTGTTCCGCCAGGTCGCTACACCATTCCCAGCAGCCTTGCCCAAGCGGGAAAGGATTGGACGAAGGTTGGTCAATGGTGGGCTGTTCAAAAACCTCAGGACGCCAGATCGCCGCGCTTTGCTTCTGGCCAGACCGGTCCAAAATATGGAGTCCGCGATCATAGGGGTGCCGTTGGCGCCATCAGCAAATATTTCGGCGTGAAGTTTGTCGGAAAACCAACGCTTGCGCCAATCGCAGAATGGAAGAAGCTGGACGGCAGCGATTTTCGCATTGCCTTCGCTGATACGAATTTGGGCGGAACAGAGGGTGTCGCGTTTATGCTCATCAAGCAACCGCGAGGCGCGCTGACGTTTCAAATCAACGTGCTCGAGATGCCCAAAAGCACCTTCGTGGAATGGGGCGGGGCTGCACGGATGATGGTCTTACGAGGACTGATGCCGAATATGGGCGTATTCCCCAAAGAGCGCCTGCAAACGATCGCCAATGCTCCGATGAACCAACAGGCGGGGTTCTATCAGGCGGCTGCCCGGAAGTACTACGAGATCCAGTCTGCCCGAACCATGGCGATGAGCCAGACAAACTTGCTGCTCGGAATGCAGGAGCTCAATTATGATCTGCTGTTTGGCAACGATATCGGTACGTCGGTCGTCGACTACTGACCGGAAGGTTTGATGTGTTCAGAGTGGCGGTGCGCCATAGGCGACCCACACAACTACGCCTGCCGAAGCGACCGCTGATATGAGGGCATTCTGCCACGGTGTCGGAGGGTTCTCCATCGCATCACCGGAAACAGTCTTGCTGCCACTGATCATTGGGCTGATCAGATTGTTCCGTTTGACGATGGCGTAAAACCCTATGGCTGTGAGATGCAGCCCAACCAGGCTCACGATGACCCAGAAAAACATCTCATGCCAGTCGGTCAGAGTATCCGCTGTCATCACTCCGACGAGTGAATTGAGCGGCCCCGTGGCGCCATCAAAAGGGTCTCCTGCGAACAGCCCCATCGACACTTGCAAAGCCATCGCTCCCAGCAGTGCGATGACACTTAGCGCACCGAGTGGATTGTGACCGATAGCCGGGTCTGCGGTGTCACGATCACCACGCAGATAGGCCATCACGGCAGAGGGGCCTTTGACAAACGAAACAAACCGCGCTGTGCGTGATCCCAAAACGCCCCAGATGATGCGAAATACAAGCAAGCCGAGCAGCACTAGCCCAAGTCGTTTGTGCCAGGCCCACGCTGAGTTTTCCGCAGTCCACCACATAGCCGGGATGAGCAGTGCGAAGCTCCAATGGCAGAGCCGCACTGGCAAATCCCAGACATGAATTGTTTGTGATGCCTCCGGCGGCTTCATCGCCGGGTCGCTCCTCGGATCAATCGTCATCCAGGCGGAACTGGTCGTGGCAACCCTTGCACGACATGCCCACTTCACCGACCTGAGCCTGCACAGCTGCTGCGTCTTCGCTTTGCGCGGCTGCAATTAGACCATCGCTAGCCTCGATCAGCTTCTGATGTGCTGCGGTAAATTCATCAGGCTTTTCCCAAATCGTGGCCAGCGCTTCGGTATCATATCCAGCATCAACCCCCGTGCCTTCTGGGAAGTGGCCAGCGATCTTTTCGGCATTCGCCTTGATCGTGCCGGCTTCAGAAGCGATCAGAGCGAAATCCGGGCTACCACCTTCCAATTGGCCCCGGATCAGTTTGAACGCATCCCCGATCCCTTCGAAATTGTCCTGGCGTTCGCCGATCACGGCAGGCTCATCTCCGGCTGGAGCAGCTGCTTCGCCTTCGGCCGGTGCCTCGCTGCCACAAGATGCGAGCAAGGTAAGACAGGCAGCGGCGCCAAAGGTGTTCTGGAAGAGGGATCGTTGCATCATGGGTCTCCTGCGTTCGACTCGTACCGATGCTAAGCCCTTTGTGGCGCAAGGCAAATTCTCATTTTTGGCCTCGGCCGAAAAATGAAGACCTCAGGCCTTAATGGCATTGAGAACCCGCTTTGGCAGTTTGGCCAAGCATCCCTGAAAGGACTCATCGAGTGCATCCTCGAAAAATCCCAGATTTCCGTCGCTGATATAGCCAGCGTAGCCGGAATCGCACAGTTTCGCGCTGACGAGAACTTCGCCTATCCCTTCGATCTTGATTTCCTGATGACGCTGAAGCTCGATATTGATGTTGAAGCTGCAGGATTTGGACCAGCGTCCCAAACTGTTGGGAATAGGCAGGACGTTCACATCGGCAAAGAGGATTAAATCGGCTTTGGAGCGCCGCAATTTCAACCCTTTGCTCTCTGCGAGCTCAGAGATCGTTCGGGTGATCAACTGAGTCTGAATCCCGCAGTTCTCAGTCGGCTGGATTTCTTCAACGGCCAGCTGAATTGTCTGCGATTGAGCGTGGCCAGGTACGGAGCTCGTCAGGCAAACTGCGACCGCCAGGCACTTTGCCCATGCTGTTAGCCTATTACGCACAGCTGGCGCACTATCCTGCATGCTTCTCCAGCTCGTCACCTGCAATTGTCACGACGTGGAGCAAGTTGGTCGAGCCCGGTGTTCCAAAGGGGACGCCTGCCAGAACAATCTGCTTGCTGCCAGCCTCGCCAAAGCCATGGCGCAGAGCCATGCGTTTGCCTTTGGCAATCATCTCCTCGTAGCTTCCGATATCCTTGGTTGCGACCGCATGTGCACCCCAAAGAAGCGCTACGCGCCGCGCAGTGCGCATCGATGGGGTCAGGACCAGCATGGGCGTTGCCGGACGCTCCCGCGCAACACGGCGAGCGGTCGATCCGGAAGAGGTAAACACCGTGATCGCGCTGATCGGAACGGTATCGGCGATTGTCATGCAAGCATGGCTCAGCGCATCGGCTGTTGTGGCATCGGGCGGCGTTTCGAGGAAGCGCACGCGCTCCTTGTAGCCTTCGTCGCTTTCCACTTGCGCTGCGATGCTGTTCATCATCGCCACAGACTCCTCCGGCCAGTCGCCGGCAGCGCTCTCTGCCGAAAGCATGACAGCATCAGCTCCATCATAAACCGCGTTCGCAACGTCGGACACCTCTGCGCGGGTCGGCATCGGGCTCTCAATCATCGATTCCAGCATTTGCGTGGCGACGATCACTGGCTTGCCGGCCGTGCGGCTGGCATTGACCATCCGCTTCTGCAGTGGAGGAACTTCATGCGGTTCAAGTTCAACGCCAAGATCTCCGCGTGCGACCATAATCCCATCGGCAAGCTCGATGATCTCACCAAGCCGCTTGATGGCTTGCGGCTTTTCAATCTTCGCGCACAGTGCAGCCCCTTGCCCATTCTTTGAGCCGATCAGCTTGCGCGCCTCTGCGAGGTCTTCCGGTCGCTGGACAAAGCTCAGCGCAATCCAGTCAGCGCCGTGCTCGACAGCGAAGGTTAGGTCCTTGCGATCCTTGTCAGTGAGTGCAGGGATCGGAACCTCCGCGTCCGGTACATTCACTCCCTTGCGGTCCGATATAACGCCGCCGACTTCCGCAGAACAAAAGATCCGGTTCTCGTTCGCTTCTTTGACGACCAGCCTGATCTTGCCATCGTTGATCAGCAAGCGTTGGCCGCGCTCTAGGATTCCGAACAGTTCGGGGTGGGGCAGGCACACACGGGTTTCATCACCGGGGGTCTCATCGCGGTCCAGCGTGAAATGCCCGCCATGCCGGATGACCGCGCTACCATCCTTGAAAGTGCCAACGCGCAGCTTTGGTCCCTGAAGATCGGCGAGAATGGCAATCGGGCGTGCGAATTCTTTTTCAAGTGCGCGGATCGAAGCAATCGCCTTCTCGTGATCGGCGTGGCTGCCGTGGCTCATATTGACGCGAAACGCATCAGCCCCGGCTTTGAAAAGTTTGCGCAGCATTTCAGGTGATCGACTTGCAGGGCCGATTGTCGCCAAAATCTTGACCTTGCGACCGCGTGGGTCAATCCTTGTCACATCGCTTTTGGCCATAGAGTTCAAGATCCCTCAGTCCGGTTCTTGCGAGCTATGGCACAGACTTTTTGCAACTCAAGGAAATGTCACATGGATACGAATGCATCGGACCCACTGGACACGCTCGACGATGCGCAGGCGGCGGCTGCGTTTCGCCGCCTAGTGCGCCATTTGCGCCATCGTCACGATGCCCAGAACATCGAATTGATGGGATTGGCAGGGTTCTGCCGCAATTGCCTTGCGGACTGGATACGTGATGCCGGCTATGAAGGCGACAAGGCTGCGGCGCGGGCATTGATCCACGGAATGCCGATGGAGGAATGGAAAGCGAATATGCAGACACCAGCGACTGAAGAACAGATCGCGGCGATGGAGCGTAGCGTGGCGCGCAACAATCCGGAACTGCGCTAAGCTGGCCTTACCGACATTCGATTTTTGAGGCCTCTGCAGGATCGAATTCGCATTGTCCGCCACCCACGACCTCAACTCGGCCAGAACCGTTGACGCCGACTTTGGCTTTCTCAGAGACGTCAGCATAGATCTGACCTGAGCCACCTACGCCAATGTCGGCGGTTTGGACGCGCAAACGCTTGGCTTCAATTTGCCCTGACCCTCCCACGCCGAAACTGGCGACACCAGCCGATCCTTCTGCGGCCACTGTACCTGATCCACCAACGCCGATTTCGATTGTGTTTGCTTCGATCCCGGTGGCTTCAACCCGGCCGGCACCGCCAACGCCCAAAGTGACTGTTTCTCCCTTGATGCCTCGGGCAGTGATATGACCCGGACCTGACTGCGCGATTGAATGAACCTGCGGCAGCTTTACCACGGCATGCATTCCGGAACCCGGATTCCAGCTCCAAACGGCGCCTTCGCGAAACTTGATCACCAGCGTTTCATCTTCAATCTCGGCTTTTGCATCGGCGAGCAATTCCGCCGGTCCGAACAGGATGACCTCGGCTGTGTCACTGCCACCGAAAACGGAGACCTTAAACGCGCCTTCTACTGAGATGGCCTGCACTGCCTCGACTTTTTGCTCACGCGTCTCGTAGGGGCTCTGATTTTGAGGAAGAGCCGGTGCGGCTATCATTGCGATCGTGGCAAAGATGCTGGCTCGAATTGCAGTTTTCATTGGTCAGTCCCTTTCAAAAAACAGCTGATTGGTGAACGCGCATCGCTCCTTGGCTCTCAAGAACCTCCTGTCGACACTCTGTTCGATAAGCGGGAAACGCGACAAAAATGTGATCGCGGGGGGCTGGTCATCACGCGCCCTAGTGCTATTTCGCGGTCAACGAATCCACCCATCATCCGAAGGAACACCATGGCCGACGCCACCGACGACCGCTTGCGCTTGCTGATCGAGCGCATCGAACGCCTAGAAGAGGAAAAAAAGGGCATCGCTGACGACATTCGAGATGTCTATGCCGAGGCGAAAGCGGTTGGTTACGACACCAAGATTATGCGTCAGATCGTGCGTTTGCGGAAAATGAAGCCTGATGATCGCAGCGAACAAGAGATCATTCTGGAAACCTACAAGGCCGCATTGGGCATGGGCTGATCCGTCATTGAATTCCAGCTCCCCTGTATTATATCAATAATACAGTTTAGGGAGAAGAATTTATGAGCGGAGAATGGAAAGATGCGCGCGGTGTGATTGTTACCACGACGCCGTCTGTGGAAGGCAGTCCAATCCAGGAGTATCGCGGTATTGTCGTCGGCGAAGTTATCGTAGGCGCCAATCTGTTTCGTGACCTGTTCGCCAATATCCGCGATATCGTTGGCGGTCGATCGGGCAGCTATGAGCGCATCCTGCAAAAGGCGCGTGACGAGGCTATTGAAGAGCTTCAGGCAGAAGCGGCCTCACGCGGAGCGAATGCTGTTGTGGGGATTGATCTGGACTACGAGGTAATTGGCGATACCGGTTCGATGCTGATGGTTTCTGCCAGCGGGACTGCTGTGAAGATCTGACACAATGATATCGGTTCGCCGTCTTGGTGAGAGCGATTTGCTGGGCTTTCGCGCTATGAATGCCCTATATTCGGACGTTTTTGATGAGCCGGAAAACTACTCCGAAAAGCCTCCAAGCGAAGCATATGTTTCGGAATGGCTCGCCAATCCCAATCACATAGCGCTTTTGGCGGAGGGCGATGGTGCAGCTGTCGGCGCGCTTTCCGGTTACATTCTGCCCAAGTTCGAGCAGCAGCGCTCGGAACTCTACATCTATGATCTGGCCGTGCGCGAGACTTATCGACGGCGCGGCGTTGCGACTGCGTTGATTGCGGAAACTCGCCGGATTGCCCGATCAGTGGGCGCTTGGACCATTTTCGTCCAGGCGGATACGACAATAGAGGATAAGCCCGCCCAGGCGCTCTATCGGAAGTTGTCGAACGATGAAGCTTCCGTGCTCCATTTCGACTTAAAGCCATAGTGCAGCACATTGCCCGCACGTTCCGCATTCGCTAGGGCTTCACCCAACATATCTAGCCAATTCGAAGAGTTCCCATGGCAGGCCATTCCAAATTCAAGAATATCATGCACCGCAAGGGTGCGCAGGATAAGAAACGTTCGAACCTGTTTTCCAAGCTCAGTCGTGAAATCACTGTGGCAGCGAAGATGGGTGCGCCCGATCCCGACATGAATCCGCGTCTCAGATTGGCTGTGAACACAGCCAAATCGCAGTCGATGCCCAAGGACAATATCCAGCGGGCGATCGACAAGGCGACGGCCGGAGATGACGAGAATTATGAAGAAGTGCGCTACGAAGGGTACGGCCCCGGTGGCAGCGCGATCATTGTCGAGACACTGACTGACAACCGCAATCGCACCGCCACTGCTGTCCGAACCGCATTCAGCAAGCATGGTGGCAATCTCGGCACCGAAGGATCGGTACAGCATGGGTTCGAGCGCCTTGGCCTGATCGAATATCCCGGCAGCGCAGGTGATGAAGACACTGTGCTTGAAGCGGTAATGGAAGCCGGAGCGGACGATATCGAAAGCTCTGAAGACGGTCATACAATCTGGACTGCACCAGAGGACTTGCATCAGGTCGCAAGTGATCTTGAAAAGTCGCTGGGTGAGGCCGCTAACGTCAAACTGGCCTGGAAGCCGAACATCACGGTTGAAATGGACGAGAAGGGCGCTGGCACACTGCTTAAACTTATAGATGTGCTTGATGATGATGACGATGTGCAAACGGTGTGGGGGAACTACGAAATCCCTGATTCAGTGATGGAGAAGCTGGACGCCTGAGGTTGCTGGGTTGAGCTGGCGCGAATGGGCTTTGGCTCTTGTCCTGGGTGCGGCGTTTCTGCTGGCGATTGCGTGGCGGCTGGGGTGGCTGATCGGTTTGTGAGAGCGACGTTTGATTATTCTCGGCCTTGATCCATCGCTCAGCTGCACCGGTTGGGGCGTCATCCGCGTCGAAGGGTCTCGCATCGCGCATATCGCCAATGGCGAGATTGCTACATCTGCGCGAGCGCCCATGGTGGAGCGTCTTGCTGATCTTCACCGAATGGTCAGCGGGGTTATCGCCAGGCATCAACCTGACAGAGCGGCCTGCGAGGAAGTGTTCGTAAACAAGAACCCGCAATCAACACTGAAACTGGCTCAAGCACGTGGTTCGGTGCTGGCAGCGTGCGGGGCGACCGGCCTTGCGGTGGAAGAGCACGCAGCGCGGGCGGTCAAGAAAGCGGTAGTCGGCACAGGCGGCGCAGAAAAAGCGCAGGTTCAGGCTATGCTCAAGATTCTATTGCCAGGAGCAGATGTCGCCGGAGCAGACGCGGCGGACGCGTTGGCGGTCGCGATAGCGGACGCGCATTTAAAGCAATAGCGGCGCGTTGCCAGGAGCGCCGCTCATCACGATGGAGTATGAATGTGTCTAGTTCGCGCCCGGTGACTGGTTGTCGTCGCCGTCATTATCATCAAGGTCAGCGACAATAACCACAATGCCTGTCAACCAGAGCCCTGCCAGCAATATGCCAATGAGATCACCATTGCCACCGCCAAGGCCTTCACCTTCGGCTGACCGACCCATGCCCGGCTGTAGCTGGGAGCTTGTGTAGAATGACGCGCTATCGCCTGCCCGCGTATTGGCGTGAGCCGCCACCGGCGCGAGAAATAGCCCGGTTGCCGCGAGCGCAGCTGTCAGTTTCTGTGTGACTTTCAACATAACTGCTCCAATCATCGTGTCGAATTACGCAAAAACACTCTAGGAACCGTTAACCAGAACAAATTTGGCATTCTGGCTTGTTTGGACGAGGATAGCATGACCATCCACCTCTATGGAATCCCCAATTGCGATACAGTGAAGAAGGCGCGCAAATGGCTGGAATCTCAGGAGCTTGAATACACATTCCATGACCTCAAGAAAGAGGGAGTCGACGCTGAGAACCTCAAGGACTGGATCGGAGCGAAAGGTGTCGATCTTGTTCTCAATCGACGCGGAACAACCTACCGCAAGCTTTCCGACGCAGACAAAGTCGACATTGACGAAGCCAAAGCTGTCACATTGCTGCAAGAGCATTCGAGCATGATCAAGCGCCCAGTGGCCGTCCATGGCAATGGAATACTCATAGGTTTCAAGGAAGAAGAATGGTCCGCAGCTTTTTCATGAGCTCGATGCTGGGTGCACTCGCGGCGATCACGCCAGTTGCTGCGCAGGCGCAGGATAATCCGTTGATTATCGCTCATCGCGGTGCGTCGGGCGACCGGCCAGAACACACTCTGGCTGCCTATGAGCTCGCGATCGATCAAGGAGCCGATTATATCGAGCCCGATCTTGTCGTAACCAAGGATCTGGTTCTGGTCTCCCGGCACGAAACGGAACTTTCGGGGACAACTGACGTCGCCTCTCGTGAGGAATTTGAAGATCGACGGCGAGAGAAAGTGATTGGGGATCGGCGCGTAGCGGGGTGGTTTGCCGAAGACTTCACACTGGCCGAATTGCGCACATTGCGTGCGCGTGAGCGCGTTCCAAGCGCACGCCCGGCGAATGTGCGGTTCAACGATCTCTATCAGGTTCCCACTTTCGAAGAAGTCGTGAAGCTGGTTCGTGCCAAAGAAGCCGAGACCGGCCGAAGCATTGGTCTTTATCCTGAGCTGAAGATACCCACTTGGCTGCTGCAAGAAGAGGGAATCGACACGGTAGACCTGTTGGCAACACAACTGCGGGCTCTCAATCTGGATGGTCCTGATGCCAATGTGTTTATCCAGGTGTTCGAGGTCGGCCCGTTGCAACGGTTGGACAAGCTGATTGACACCAAGCTGGTGCTTCTGATTGCCCCTGAAGGCGGACCTTACGATGAGCCCAATCTCCGCTGGACGGATATGATGAGTCCCACCGGCTTAGCTGAAATTGCGACGTATGCCGATGGTATCGGGCCATGGCTTGGCTATGTGCTCGACCCGACAACTTTGGAAGCAACGTCGCTGGTCACGGATGCGCAAGCAGCCGGTCTGAAAGTTCATCCATGGACGCTGCGCAAGGAGAATGGCTTCTTGCCAGCGGCACTGCAGTCTACGGGTGGCCCTGCAGCCGACGGCCAATGGCGTATGCTTTGGGCCAAAGCCATTTCTACGGGCGCAGACGGGTTTTTTGTCGACAATGTCGGAGAGTTTGCCGAGCTACTGGCACAAGGCGAGTAAGCCTGAGAGCCACCATGGAAATCCCCCGCGATCATCCGATTATTGTTTTCGATGGGATGTGCGTGTTGTGTTCTGCCAACGCGCAGTTCGTGCTGAAGTACGATCGCGCCGGAAAGTTTCGAATGGCTGCGATGCAAGACGCTGTGGGAACGCGATTGATGCGCGAAGCGGGCCTTGATCCGCATGATCCTGAGAGCTTTGTGTTGCTGGATTCAGCTGACAATGGAGGTCGTGTCTGGAAGAACTCCGATGCGGTGCTCCATATGTGGAGCGAGCTTGGCTGGCCTTGGCGGTTTGGAGCAGTATTCCG
>JBCBHD010000069.1:0-11967 GCA_038526115.1 Pseudomonadota bacterium
AACAGCCGCGAGTGGTGGGGCGGTAACACTTGGAGGCGATCAATGGATGTATCCCTATGGCTGAAAGGAAGTGCGCTATCTGCGATAGCACTCGCGCTGGCCTTTGTAGCTCCAACAGAAATCGGCGAATCCACCGCTGAAGCTGCCGAAGCGGCTGAAGTCAGTGTGGAACAGGATCGTCAGGACCGCCGCGCCAGACGCGGTGGTGAGCGACGCCAGAACCGCCAGCGCGCCCGCGCAAACAATCGCGGCAATCAGCAGCAGGCTCGCCGCGCAAACCGTCAGAACCGCCAGGAAACGCGACGCGCCAACCGCAGCAATCGCCAAGAGGCTCGGCCTGCTACTCGCGTTGACCGCAGAGACATGCGCCAGGTTAACCGCGCCAATCGCCGTGACACCGAGCGAGTCAATCGCGCAAACCGTCGCGATACAAGGCAAGTGAACCGCGCCAACCGCCGCGATATGCGGTTCGAGAATCAGCGCGAGCGCGCTGGAAATCGGAATGTTGAACGGCGCACAGAACGCCGTGTCGACCGGCGCAACAACAATCTGGATCGGCGCGTTGAACGTCGTGGTAATCGTCTGGAGAACCGGGTCGATCGGCGCGGCAATCGTTTCGAGAACCGCGCAGAGCGTCGGGGTGATCGCCGTGCCAATCGGCGTGGCGGTGATCGGTTCGATCAGCGCGCTCGGCAAATCAACCGCCGTGTTGATCGTGCGCAGAACAACCGCCGCAGTGATCGGCGTGTAGACCGCGCCCGCCGCAATGGCTTCCGTGACGGTGTGAGGGCTGAGCGTCGGCGTGACGCACGCCGCGACAACCGCCGGTTCCGCAATGGAAATCGCGCCTACCGCGATGGCTATCGTCAGGCTCGCCGTGACTATCGTCGCTGGAACCGTGGCTGGCGTGACAACCGCCGGTATGGCTGGCGCAACTATCGTCGGACGAACCGCGGGATCTTCCGTCTTGGCCGCTACTACGCGCCTTATCGTTCGCACCGGTACAGCCGGCTTAGGATTGGGTTCTTCCTGGACAGCCTGTTTTTCCAGCCGCGCTTCTTCATCAACGATCCTTACTACTATCGCCTTCCGGCAGTGTATGGTCCGTATCGTTGGGTGCGCTATTATGACGACGTCGTACTGGTCGATATCTACACCGGCGAAGTGGTTGACGTGATCCACGACTTCTTCTGGTAAACGATCAACTGATTCAGGATATGAAGCCCCCATCAGAGCAATTTGGTGGGGGCTTCTTCTTGCGAGGAATTCCGGCAACAGGGAAGACAGCTCGCAGTTGCATGATGCCCGGCAATTGTTAGAGCACTGCCATGCCCAAGACCAAAAGTGTTCCTGACCAAGATAGCCTGAAACGTGTCGGCGACAGTGTGAGAGAGCGACTGGAAGCCGATCCCGGTGCCTACAAGGTCGATACGGACAAGGCCGAGCTATTTGCCATTGGCGATTTCCTGAGTGCCGCCGAATGCCAGCGCCTTTGCCTGATGATTGACGATGTCGCGCGCCCATCCGCCTTGCACGAACTTGGTTATGAAAGCGGGTTTCGCACGTCCTATTCCGGCGATCTCGACCGCGAAGACACATTCGTCATGGGTATCTCTCGCCGTATTGATGACCTGCTTGGCGTCAATCCGATCATCGGGGAAGCGATTCAGGGCCAACGCTACCTGCCGGGACAGCAGTTCAAACCACACAATGACTGGTTCTACACGACCGAAAAATACTGGAAGCTCGAACAGAAAAGAGGCGGGCAACGAAGCTGGACTGCCATGGCCTATCTGAACACAGTCGAAGAAGGCGGCGGCACGCATTTTGTCGAGCTGGGCATCAACATTGAGCCCAAACCGGGCGTTCTGCTGGTGTGGAACAACGCCAAACCTGACGGGACGCCGAACCTTGATACGCTGCACGCCGGGACACCGGTGGTGAAAGGCTCCAAATACATCATCACCAAGTGGTATCGCACTCGGAAATGGACGTAGCTCCTCAGGCTTTAGGACATTACCGGCTTAGAGCGTCAGCAATCAGTTTGCGGCTTGGCTCAATCCCATACAGCGCGATGAAGCTGCCCATGCGGGGGCCTTGGTCGCTGCCAAGCAGGGTCTGATAAAGCGCCTTAAACCAGTCGCGCAGGTTTTCGAAACCGAACTCTTCGCGCTTCCCGATCTCGTAAACAGCGGTCTGTAGATCCTCGGCCGAGATTCCCTCCGGTGCTTCTGCAAGAGCTTGGTCCAATGCCTGCAAAGCCGCTATCTCGCCGCCTTCGGGCGCACGCTTCGTTAGTGTCGGAGCTACGAATACACGATTGAAATTAATCGCCTTTTCAATCAGCAGATCAAGGTCAGGATGCGCAGCCGGATCGGCATTCTCGATGTAGTTTTCAAGGTACGACCAGACCGCCTCACGGCTCGCCTCAGCACCAAGAACGCCAAGCAGATTCAGCAGCAGGCTAAATGGCACGGGCAAAGAGTCTCCCGCTCCGGGAGCCTCCGCATCCAGCCGTCTTTCATTGAGCCGCAGCAGATTCCAAGCCGGATTGCCCAACTGCTTGTCGAGTGGTTGATCGCTCAAACGCTCGCGGAACTGCCAGTAATCATCAACTGCCCGAGGAATAACGCCCGCATGCAATTGCTTGGCGCTTTTCGGATTGGGGAAGATGTAGAAGCCGAGGCTCTCTTGTGAACCGTAGTCGAGCCATTCCTCGATAGTCAGCCCGTTGCCCTTAGACTTCGATATCTTCTCGCCCTTCTCGTCCAGAAACAGCTCGTAGATCAATCCTTCAGGCTTCTTGCCGCCAAGCACGCGTGCGATCTTGCCGGACTGCACGCCGCTATCGGTAAGATCCTTGCCGTACATCTCGTAGTCAACGCCAAGCGCCACCCAGCGCATGGCCCAGTCCACCTTCCACTGGCATTTGGATTGTCCACCAAGCGCCGACTGCTCGACCACAGTGCCATCCTCGTCTTTGAAACGAATGATCCCGTTGCCCGCATCCACGACTTCGATCGGCACTTGCAAGACTGCACCTGTGGTCGGGCTGACAGGCATTACAGGGGAATACGTCTTGCGGCGCTCTTCGCGCAAAGTTGGCAACATGATGTCGAGGATCGCGTCAAAATTGCTCAGCACCCCTCGCAAAGCGTCATCGAAAGCGCCGGAATTGTAGCGGTCAGACGAACTGACAAACTCATAGTCAAAGCCAAAGCGGTCCAGGAATTCGCGCAGCATCGCATTGTTATGCCCCGCAAAACTCTGATACGGAGTATTGAAGGGGTTGGGGATGCGTGACAGCGGCTTACCCAGATGGGTCGCAAGCATATCTTGCTGGGGCACGTTGTCCGGGACCTTACGCAGCCCATCCATGTCATCGGAAAAGGCGACAAGGCGCGTCGGCGCACCGCCGGTTAACGCTTCATAGGCACGCCGCACCAGTGTCGTGCGCAGCACTTCCTGAAAGGTGCCGATATGCGGCAAGCCTGATGGACCATATCCGGTCTCGAAAAGAACCGGCTCACCATTGGGTTTTCCGTCCCGCAAGCGTTTGGCCAGGCGCTGAGCCTCCTGAAACGGCCAGGCCTTGGAATTGCGAGCGGCTTCGATGAGTGCGGTATCGGTCATAGTGGGTGCGCATATGCGGATGCCTGCGATCGTTGCAAGCGCGAAAGATACGCAAGACCTGCGGAACAAGTTCTTGCTGCCCGCATTGTTGTCGCTAAGGCAAAGTAACAGTGTATCCTTCGTCTCGCTCTTTTCTAATGTTCGCTCTGCTGCTGGCCATTGGCCTGCGCACCGTTCTGGGTGCACCGTGCTGTATGGATGGCGGGGTGCATGCTCAAGCAAGCGCATCAAACGCCGAACATCAGCATCATGCCGCCGAAAGCGATTCCCATTCGGAGCATGGTGACACCAACAGCGCCAATCCATGTTGTTCAGCCTGCGGACCGACCTTGCCTTCTGAGCCTGCGCAGTTTGCTCCGGTCGAAATTCCTGGTGCGGTCGTTGAGTCCGCCAGGTTTCGTGCGCTTGCAACGCGCCCGCCCTACCCGGCCTATGAAGCAACCGGACCACCATTCCTGACCTGAACCCACATTTCAGTTCGTCAGGAGAATACAAATGAAATCGCTATTGAAGGCGGGCAGTCTGCTCGCCATCGCCGGTGCCGTTTTTGGCGCCTCACCCGCTATTGCCGACAATGATGATGGCAGCGTCAACGCTCTCGATCACGCACCGATCGGCGTGATGGGGGATCACCGCCATGCGCAGGGCGAATGGATGGTCAGTTATCGCTTCATGCATATGGACATGGCTGGCATCCAGATTGGCAACAATGATGTCACGCCGGAACAAGTTGCGACCAGCGTTCCGAACCGCTTTTTCGGAGCACCCGGCCAGCCACCAACCTTGCGCATTGTTCCCACAAGCATGCGCATGGATATGCATATGGCCGGCGTCATGTACGGGCTGACTGATCAGGTCACACTGATGGTGATGGGCAACTACATCACGAAAGAAATGGACCACATCACGTTCCAGGGCGGTATGGGTACGAACCAACTCGGTACGTTCCGCACCCGCACCGCCGATCTCGGTGACACCAAGGTCGCCGCTCTCATCGGTTTGACCGATACGGTTCACATCAATGCCGGGATATCGATCCCGACCAGGACTGTTACGGAGGAAGCACAGATCCTCACCCCGATGGGTGGTACGCCAACGGTTCGCACGCCCTACCCGATGCAAATCGGCAGTGGGACCTGGGATCTGGAGCCCGGCATTACCTATCGCGATCAGAATGATAAATTCGGCTGGGGTGCACAGCTAAAGGGCACCGTGCGTTTGGGTGACAATGATCAGGGCTACTCATTTGGCAACAAGGCCATGGCCACGCTCTGGGGACAGGCTGGTTTGACGCAAGGCGTTGCCGTTTCTGGTCGATTGCAAGCCGAAACGCTCGGCCGGATTGACGGGATCGACCCGATGATCGCCGGACCGGTGCAAACTGCCAATCCGGATTTTCAGGGCGGTGAAACGGTTAACGCGTTTGCCGGGCTGAACTTCGCCGTAACGGACGGCGGACTGAAAGGCTGGCGTCTGGGCTTCGAGGGCGGAATCCCGCTCCTCCAGAACCTCAACGGCCCGCAGATGCCGACTGACTACTCATTCACTGTCGGAGTTCAGAAGAGCTTCTGACGAATTTGGTCCGCAAAAGTCGCTGGTGGGTCGCACTCCAGACCATTCGACGATTGCGTGCCGAGCGGCGCGGTTGGGTTTCTTTGACCTGACCGCGCCGTTCAAGTCCTGCAATCACTGGGGTTCGACGAAACCCTCCGCACGCAGGTAAACAATCTTGCCTTGGACAATCGTGTATTCCGAGAAGGAGCAACACGCTTCACTGCCGTCGGCGAAGACATAGGCCACCTTCAGAAAAATCCGGTTGCCATCCATGCTGCTTTCCTCGATCCGGATCTCAGGCGCACCCTCTGCGAAGTTTGAGCGGTAGATATTGTGGATCTGGGCCTGACCGGTGACTTGAACACCATTGAAGTCCACCGTCGCATCATGGGCAAAAGTAGCGACAAACCGATCAAGATCGCCCGCACGGTATGCGTCCACATTCCGCTGGACCACGGTCTGCGGACTGGCCTGCGCCAAAGCAGTTGGCGCTGCCAAAACTGAAGCTATTGCGGCAATGGCAATGGATGCACGCATGGCAATCTCCCATCTCAAGTGTGGTCGACAGATTATGGAGTGGAATTCTTTACGTTGCGTTCACGATGCTGGAGCGCATCACACCATGACGGAGCGATTGGTACCACTGCGATCCTTCAACCGCTGCAGCATCCCCGGGATCATCAGGAAGTCAAAGAACACCCAGAATGCCCGAAATGCGAGCATTGCCATCCCTATTGGTGGGAAAACGAACAGGAAAACCAGCCCTCCGGCAAGCAGGCCGAGCTGCGCCATACCCTTCGTGAACTCGCCGCAATAAAACCGGTGCATCGACAGTGGACCAAGCATGAAGAGCAGAAAGTAGGCCATTAAAATCTTGCGCTGATGCGGAAGCCCGTATGTACGGTCGGTCCAGTCTTCGACTTGCGACCTCAGCCCGCTACGCTCCGGCACATAGCTCGATATGAAAGCTGGCTGATGGAGGCTATCCGAATGGTCCACAAGACTGCTCGAAGTACTGGAATGGACGTTCTCGCGCCGAGCGCGCTCTTGAGCGAGAAAGGCTTCGCGCTGTTCAGCATAAGGATCAGATGGCTCAGCAACCTGCGCGGCCGCAGAACCAAATCCAGCTGCAGACCGCTGGCTTTGTTGGGCCTGCGACGGCTGCACTCCTTTGCGTCCGAAACTCATGTAATCCGTGTCCAAGGATTTGATTACGCTGTGACTAGCGATCTGAGGTTAAAATTCGCTTCGACAGGAAAACAATTCTCTGCTTAGAAGCGAACCACCACCGTAGCGACCTTGTCGCCCTTCACTTCATACTCGGAATAAGTGACCGCCTCGCGGTCACCGAAATACTCGGTCTGCCAAATGAAAATCTGGTCGCCCGTCCAGCCGCTTTCAAAAATTTCTGGAGCGCGAAGCTTTAGCCCAATTTTCTTAGCATCGTAGAGAAAGGTCTTGTGAACCTTTCGAAGCTCGGCTCGTCCGATGAAAACGGTATCGTTGATGATATAGGTGACGTCCGGATCTAAGTGATTCAGCCATTTTTCCAGATCGCCCGTGCGGGATGCATCGATCAAGCTCTGAACAACTTTCGCTGCAGCCGCTATGCGAGCTTCCTCATCCGATTGTTTGGCCTCCTCAGCGATAGCGACCGAAGCCGTACCCGGAACCAACCCTACAGTGCAGCAGAGCGTCAAAGCTGAAAAGAATGCGCGCATAGAGAATTCCACCTCAAAGACGGCGCAAATGTCTCATCGTTGCGTTTACAATTCGTTCTCGCTCAAGCATTTCTCTGGGTGTGACTTCCCCTGCACCAATTCCTCTACCCGCACTGCACGCAAGCCACGGCGGCAATTGGCTGCGTTCTCCGACAGGCGAGACGGGTGCGGTGTCGAAAGGCGACGCCATTATGGCGGCGGCCGATACGCCGCTGTTGCTGCTAAACGCGCCGTTGGTCGCCAATCGGCTTGGCTACCCTGATCTTTCGGGTCTGGATTTGCTCGAATTGTTCGCATTTGTGCACCCAGCCCGGTTCTGCGTGCCAACACCGCGTGGTCTGGCACAGGCTTTGGACATCAATGAGCCCGATGGCGATGAGGCCGTTCCTGAGTTTCTGCAAATGGCAGCCGGCGCACTTGTGGCCTCTTGTGAGGATCCCGAATGGTTCGAGCGCGAAGGCGCGTGGAGTGCACTGCAAACGCTTCAACGGCTCCGCTGGCCTTGGGCGCAAGTCATCAAGCCGCATGTCGCCAGGCCGGAACGGGCCGAAAAGTGGCTGTTTTCGACACTCCCGGAATGGGAGGAAGCACCCGAACGCGGCGCCCCTCGCCAAATAGATCTGCCAAGCGAACAGGTGCTCGATCAGCTTGACCACCTGACCGGACAGCACGCAGAAAAGCGCGAAGGACAGCGCGATTACGCTCAAGATGTTGCCCGGATATTTGCACCGCGAGACAGACGGGATTTGCCCCATATTGCCCTGGCACAGGCAGGAACGGGCATCGGCAAGACGCTCGGCTATCTGGCCCCATCCTCGCTATGGGCAGGCGCATCTGGCGGTACGGTGTGGGTTTCTACCTTTACCAAGAACCTGCAACGCCAGCTCCGCAGCGAAAGCCGCCGCGCCTGGCCCCCGAAACGCAAGGATGGCACTCCGCCCGTTGTGGTCCGCAAAGGGCGCGAAAACTACCTGTGTCTGCTCAATCTCGAAGACGCTTTGCAAGGGGGGTTTGCCGGCCGCCCTGCGATCCTTGCGCAGTTGATTGCACGCTGGGCCGCCTTCACCAGAGATGGCGACATGATCGGCGGCGATCTTCCCGGATGGCTGGGGACCTTGTTTCGAAAGCGTGGTATCGCGGCGCTTACAGATCAGCGCGGCGAATGCATCTACGCTGGCTGCCCACACTACCGCAAATGCTTCATTGAACGGGCTGGTCGCGATAGCGCGCAGGCCGATCTCGTGATCGCCAACCATGCGCTCGTGATGGTGAATGCCGCACGAGGGCGCGATCATGCGCAGCGGCCAACACGCGTTATTTTCGACGAGGGTCATCATGTCTTTGAAGCGGCGGATTCGACATTTGCTGCGACGCTATCAGGACAGGAGGCGATCGAACTCAGACGCTGGATCATGGGGCCGGAACGCAAGAACCGTGGGAGACGACGCGGGCTTTCAGCGCGTCTCGCCGATGTAGCTAGCTACGATGACGAAGGTGGTGAAGCCATCGAAGCAGCTTGCGAGGCGGGAACCGCGCTTCCCGGTGAAGGATGGCTCGGACGGCTGAACGAAGGAGAACCTTCCGGACCAATCGAAGCCCTGCTGTTCGCCGTTCGCTCCGCGACTTATGCTCGCGATGAAAGCGGCGGACAGGAGGCCGGCTACGGAATCGAAACGGAAGCCGGAGGCCTGCCGGGTGAAGTGATCGAGGCAGCGGGGACCGCCGCTCAGGCACTGGCGGCAATTCGTAGCCCCTTGATAAAGCTTGGCGGGCGTCTGGAGGCGATCATGGCCGAGCCGCCAGACTGGCTCGATGGTCAGGGCCGCGCCAGGATTGAAGGCGCACGCCATGCGCTGACCTGGCGCGTGGATTTGCTGGCCGCATGGGAAGCGCTTCTCGAACGTCTCGGCGGGCCGGCGGACCCCGAATTTGTCGATTGGCTCGCGGTGGACCGCTCTGACGCTCGCGAATTCGATGTCGCCA
Organism: Pseudomonadota bacterium; assembly: GCA_038526115.1. GTDB lineage: Bacteria > Pseudomonadota > Alphaproteobacteria > Sphingomonadales > Sphingomonadaceae > Erythrobacter. Next base: position 8,892 of record JBCBHD010000069.1, read on the forward strand.
TCCATCGTCGCTGGCTTGACCCTATGAAACCATTTGCCAAAGTCGTGCTTGAACCGGCGCATGGCGTGATGTTGACCAGCGCCACCCTCACCGATCGGATTGAAGTCGGCGACCCATGGGAAAGCGCAATCGCGCGCTCAGGCGCAGCGCATATTGAAACGCAGCCGATGTTGTCAGCCGCCACAAGCCCGTTTGACTACGCCAGCCGAGCCGAGGTTCTGATCGTAACTGATATCAAGAAAGGCGATTTGCCCGGCCTTGCCGGTGCTTATGCCCGACTGATCGAAGCCAGCGAAGGCGGTGTACTCGGCTTGTTTACCGCGATCCGCCGTATGCGGGCGGTGCATGGACGGATTGCCGATCGACTGGCTCGAGAAGGCCTGCCGCTTTATGCGCAGCATGTCGACCCGATCGATACCGGTACGCTTGTAGACATCTTTCGCGATGATCCTCGCGCCAGTCTGCTTGGCACCGATGCGCTGCGCGATGGTGTTGACGTGCCCGGACGTTCCCTGCGTTGTGTGGTGCTTGAATCCGTACCCTGGCCCCGGCCCGACATTTTGCACAAGGCCCGCCGCGCAGCGTCAGGTTCAGGCGGCCAGTATGATGATCGCATTATCCGTGCACGGTTAGCACAGGCCTTTGGTCGGTTGATCCGTAACAAAGATGATCAGGGACACTTCGTCGTATTGTCAGCGGCATTTCCATCACGCCTTCTCAGCGCTTTTCCCGAAGGCACAGCGGTTCGGCGCGTCACTCTGGATGAGGCTCTGACCCGTATAGGGGATGGACAAATCGGCGAAGAGCCGAACGAAGCCGCTGAAACGGCTGGAATTGCCGAAAGCAAATCGCCAGAACAACTGTCATGATCGAAGACGCGGTTTTCCTCGTTCGTGTGATGGGCATCGGCAGCGGGCTTTCGCTGATCGCGATGGTCGTTGCGAGCGAGGTTCGCCTCTCCATCCGCGTACCCTTACTTGGCGTGATCGTGGGCGTGATCGGCTATTTGTTGAACTCCACGCCACTGATGCCATCCGACGGACCAATGGACCCTTGGATTGATCTTGTATCAATAACCACGTCCTTCTGGATCTGGCTGTTCGGGCGAAGACTGTTTGAACGCGAGCCTGATCGCCGCATCCTGCTGGCGACCGCCGCCATTATGGTAGGCGGCTGGTTCCTAACCAATTTTTTGTCTGCGCTCGTACCTGCGCTAGGCATCGTTGGATTTTTCATCCTTCACCTGGTGTCACTGGCGCTCGTCGCCGATCTCGTGCGGGTTGGTATTTTCGAGCGCGATGACGATCTCGTTGAGCAGCGCCGGATTGTACGCCTGTGGTTGCCTTTGCTTGTGGCTGTTCAAGCCGGGCAGATCTTGCTGATTGAAGTGCTGGAGGTGTTTTTCGACATCAACAGCCGTCACCCTCCAATCTCGCTGCTCAACTCGGTGATCATTCTACTGATCATGCTATTCACCGCAATCACGCTATTTCGCACCGATCCCCATCTGCTGCCAACTCGTGATGAAGAGCAAAGCGCTTCACCCGAAGAACCTGAGCAACAGCTTGCGCTTTCACCGTCCGAGACAGTCCTTCATGATAAGCTAAAGGCTGCGATCGAAGACGGGGCCTATCGACAGCCGGGACTTACTATTGCAGCCCTGGCAGATCAGCTCGATACGCCAGAGCACCGGCTACGCTCTCTGGTCAATCAACGCTTGGGTCACCGCAATTTCTCCACTTTCCTCAATCGCTATCGAATAGATGAGGCCCGTGAAAGACTGGCAGATCGCGAGCATGTCGACCTGCCGGTGCTTACCATCGCCATGGACCTCGGATACAACTCGCTGCCGACTTTCAACCGCGCCTTCCGGGCTCAAACCGGGACAACGCCAAGCGAGTATCGAAGAGAGGCAATTGGTTCGGAAACAGCCGTACCGATACCCGCCACTCCGGTCGGTCAAAACTGAAAAACACCGTGCAATTCCAGAATTGATCAGCATTTTTCGCTGATGCGAGGCCCAGGCCGCATCAATGCGTCATCACGCTTCTCATCCAAACGATGGAGACGCCAGTGACCACCCCGAGTTCCGATCCAACATTCAGTTACGCTGCCAGCAAAGTGGGCGAGCATTTTCTGGACGTGATGTATTTTGACCTCGGTCGCTATCTGATCGCGGCAGGGGTGCTTACAGCCATCCTCATCGTGTTCCGTCGATGGGCTGGCAATAGAAGGATCCAAGCAAAGACCGCCAAACGGGCTGACTATCAGCGAGAATTCTTCTCATCGCTGCGTACGGTCTTCGTGTTTGGAGTGACAACGCTGGCCACTTTGGTCGGACGCGAAATGGGAATCATCCACTTCAGTCTCGATAGCGCCGCGGCCATGACCGTTGTGTGGCAATTCGCTTTGATCGTGGTCGTCCATGATGCGTATTTCTATTGGATACACCGCGCCATGCACACAAAGCGACTGTTCCGCTTGACGCATCTGCACCACCACAAATCGCGCACACCGACGCCATGGACCGCTTACAGCTTTTCTACCTTGGAGGCTGCATTCGAAGCCGCCTTTATGCCGCTGTTCCTGCTGATCACGAGCGTGTTCGGTGTCGCCTATGCAGGCTTCGCGATATTCCTGTTCCTCTGGCACATGATCATTCGCAATGTGATGGCGCATGCTGGGCATGAACTTTTCCCGGCTGGGTGGGTCGACAATCCGTTCACCAGTTGGATTTCAACCACCACGCACCACGATCTGCACCACAGCCATCAGCACAATTACGGCTTCTATTTCACCTGGTGGGATCGGATGATGGGAACGGAGCATCCGCGCTACAAAGAAGAGTTTCGCAAGAACGCTAAACCGATCTTTGCACCCGGCAGTATTCGACCGGCCACGGCAGAGCGGCTTTCCGTGGCAATCATGGCGCTCTTCGCAGCCTCGGTTGCGCTGGGCGGGCCAATCGTCGGTCTCGAAACCGGAATCCTCTGAAGAAGTAATCTTTCCCCAGCGATCGGAACGCTCCTCGCTCCGATCGAGCGGCAGTCTCGCGATGGCGCATCGTCCAAATTGA